>AEPR01000316.1 GCA_000195205.2 Oxalobacteraceae bacterium IMCC9480
GCTCCCTTCGACAGGCTCAGGGCGAACGGTTTGTGGGATACCACCAAAACCCAAAACCCAAACCTAAACCCAAACCCAAACCCCGCCACCACCGCGCTCGACCCCATCGCTTTTGACACGCCTCAACAAGCCATCCGATACCCGAGCTCCCCCTGATTGAACAACGTAAATTGTGATCTCGCCGCCACCGGTCCATGACCGGAGAGCGGTAAATAACTTTGTCCGGTTGCCATTGCCGTTCGATGTCGACTCTCACGTTCTACATCACAGGGGACTGCAATGCCCGCCACCGCGCTCTCGCTGCTTGACCTGATTTCGCCGTACCAATTGCTCGGCACCACCCTCGGCGACTGGCAGGTGGCGCTAGGCGCGATCTACGTCGATCACTACGAAGCGACCGGCTCGGCAGAAGGCAACAACCTCCGTGGTGTCGCCAAATTTGCCGTGTCGGCCCGACCGGTGCTCGACCTCCCGAACGCCCGTTTCACGCTCGACGCCACCGCCGGCGGCATCCATCCGCAAGACGACCCAACCCGGCGCGATCCGTGGATCGATATCCGCGATACGCAAATCGCCTTCGAATTTTTCGCGCCGCGCATCGGCTCGACCATCATCGCCGGTGCCACCGGCATCCCCGCCACCACCGCCAACGTGTTCGACGTGATCGATGCGATGCCGCTCGATGTCCCGGTATCCGACTACCCCGGCGCACAGTTCACGCTGAACATGCTACTGACCACGGTGGTGCTGCGTCCGCCCATGCTCAAGGGTGCCAGGCTGCGCGCCGATGGCTTGCTCGAACCCGATCCGGCCCATCCGACGGTGTCGTTCTCGCTGCCCAAACTGCGTATGCAACTGGCGCAGGATGCGGCGGGCAATCTGAACTTCGACATCCTCAGCGTCGGTGCCGCCGGGCTCGACGATGGCGGCGACCTGGCCAGTGCCGAGCTGATCACGATGGATCCGCCGTATGCCTTCATCGGCGATTCGCGCGTGGTCGGCTTCGGCTTTCGCAGCGCCGTGCTCGACCTGTCCGACGGCTACACGCCACCCGACATCCTCGAACAGTTCGGCTATGACGACAGCTGGACCGGCCTGTATTTGCCCGTCGTGCGCCTGTTCGTCGCACCCCACGGCATGGATGATTTCGCGGTCTCGGCCGGTGCCAGCAACTTGCTGATCGGCCTCGGCAGCACGCCCGGCATCACCGGCGACTTCGCGCTGTCGGTGATCAACCAGGGCAGCGCGCTCGGTGTCTCGGCGCGCTTCTACGGACCCGGCAACCAGCCGTTCGGCATCACGCGCGCCGGCACCACGGCCACTGCGATGCTACCGCGCAGCACCCGCATGGTGGTCGACGCCGCCGGTCGGCGACCGCCCTACACCTACACCGCGACACTCGACGGCACGCCACTGTCGCCGGTGGCC
The DNA here is from genome assembly GCA_000195205.2 of Oxalobacteraceae bacterium IMCC9480. Taxonomy (GTDB): domain Bacteria; phylum Pseudomonadota; class Gammaproteobacteria; order Burkholderiales; family Burkholderiaceae_D; genus Actimicrobium. Next base: position 1,429 of record AEPR01000316.1, read on the forward strand.
GGACAACCGAATATTTTCGACGTCGACCTCGGCAGCGACAACGCCGGCGTGATCGCACTGAGCGTCACCGATGGCGGCACGCCGGCGACGCCCGCCACGCTGACGATCAACGCCGGCCCGCGTCCAGGCAATGCACTGCCGGCACCGGCCACCGTGGCACAAGCCAACTTCACCACCGACACGATCACGCGCGATGCGGTCGCGGTTGGCGCGCCATCGCTGCGCCTGCTGGCCCGCACCGACGCCACCATTTCGCTGACGCTCGATCCACCCGATCCGCTGACCGCCTGGGAAGTGCGCAAGCCGCCCGGCGGCGCGGTCATCGCCTCCAATGGTCCGAGCGTGACGATCCCGCTCGGCCCCAACGAAACCGCCTCAATCAAGGCCACCACCGCCGCCGTCGGTGCCGGTCCGGAAACCGTCAGCGCGTATTTCCGCTTCGATCGCCCGACCAATATTCATTTATCCGAACACGATCCCTCCACCACCATCGACCATGTCACCGGCCTGCCTGGCACGCTGGGCCCGCTGCCCAATCCGTATGCGCTGAATCCGGACAATTCCAGCAGTGGCGCAGCGGTGACTGCAGCCCCCGAAAGTCCGTTCACCGGCCAGCATGTGATCGACGCCTACAGCGCGCGCGTCAATGCGGTGCCGGCCGGCGCGACGATCGCCATCACCGGCTGGGCCAGCAACGAAAACGATCCGGCCGACCTCGACTACAACTTCCTGCTCTCGCGCCGTCGCGCCGAAGCGTTTGGCCACATCCTGCGGTCCATCAACCCGGCCAAGAACTTCACGTTCACGCTGCTAGGCAAAGGCCCGACCGGCACTGCCGACCTGAACACGCGCCGCACCAACTGGCGCGCCGACGCCGTGCTACCGGCCGCGCCGCTGGCCGGCACCGTCACCACCGGCACCGTCACGCGCGGCCCGACCAGCACGCCGGTGCAACCACCACAGACGCCCGACCCGGCACCGACCGATCCGACGCCGCCAAGCTGGTTCCGCTCGCTCGGTGCCAAGGTACGCATCGTGCGCGATGAATTCGTCGCCGTCGAAATCGATGGCGAGTTCGATATCAACACGCCGTCCGAACAGTTCATCCAGCAAAACGGCGGCAGCGCCGGCGCCGAACCGACGCTGCGCGGCATGGGCAGCAATCCGGCCGATGGCATCGTCAAGGCGCGCATCGTGTTCCAGATCGATAACGCCACCGGCGACTGGACCGCCCTCGCCTACCTCGGTGCCGATCCGGCCGACAAGGATGGCTTGCTGATGACCGGCCAGCTACCCGGACAGCCGCTGCAAGGCCCCAACTTCGGCCGCAACCTGCTCGGCATGACCGCGCTGTTCGCGCCGCTGCTCGACGCCACCTCGCCCGCCAATCCGGCTTCCGGCGATATGGTGCCGGCGGTGCTGGCAGTGGGCGGCGTGGCGCTCGCGACCGGGCTGGCGCAAGCCGGTTTTTTCAATGTCGAACGGGTGATCCTGTGGGGTGGCGAGATCACCGTGCGCAAGCGCAGCAACGGCACCGAAGTGGCGCTGCTGGCTGATGTCGAAACCGCGCTGTCAGCCGACGTACAGATAGGCGGCATCAGCCTGCTGACGATCCCGCGCAAGGCACCGCTGGTGGTGCGCTACAAGGCCATCGGCATGCGTTTCGGGAACAGCCCCGGCGAACGCAATTTCCAGTTCCGCCCGGTGTTCGATGCCTCGAAGGGTTACACCATCGACCTGTCCAGCCCCGGCGCGATCAGCGTGCCCGACCCGCTCGGCCAGCTGATCCGCATCCTCGGCGCGCGCATCGCCCGCACCAACCCGCTGTCCTTCGAGATCGACCTCGGCCTGAACCTCGACCTCGGCGTGATCTCGTTCGACCGCGCCCGCGTGCGCATCAAGTTCAGCGACCCGGTCGGCGTCGAACTGACCGCCTTCGGTGCCGGCGTCAACATCCCCGGCGTGCTGATTGGCAAGGGCAATTTCGAACTCGGCGAAGAGATAGGCGGCAGCCTCGACCTGCAACTGGTACCAATCAACACCCGTGTGCGCGCCACGCTCAAAATCGCCAACCTGCCCGGTGCGACCGGCGTGTACGTCGCGATGGATCTCGAGCTGCCGGTGGCGATTCCGCTGGGCGGATCGGGTCTCGGGATCTACGGTTTCCTCGGCATGTTCGCGATGAATTACGGCCGCGACGAAGCCGGCCTGAGCGGCCCCACCATCGCACTCGACTGGCTGAAAAACCGCGCCGAGGGCGACCCGACCAAGCCCTCCGCATGGACCCCGCAAATCGACCACTGGGCCTTCGGCGTCGGTGCCACCGTCGGTACGATGGGCAGCAGCGTGCTGTTCAACCTGAAAGGCGTGCTGCTGCTGGAACTGCCCGGCCCGCGCATCCTGCTGATGATGAAAGCGCGCCTGCTGCAACCGATGCCGGCACTCAAAAACAAAAATGCCGAAGGCACGCTGCTGGCCGTCATCGACCTCGATGCCGGACGCGGCACGCTGACCATCGGCATCGTCGCCGATTACACGGTCGACCCGCTGATCAAGATCCGCATCCCGGTCGAAGCCTTCTTCAACCTCAAGAAAGGCGGCGACTGGCACCTCTACCTGGGCCAGCGCAGCGACCCGATCCAGGCCATGATCTTCGGCGTCATCGATGCCTCGGGCTACCTGATGATTTCCGGCGACGGCTTGCCGGCCTACCCCGAAGCCAGCCTGCCGCAGGTCTATGGCTTTGCCATCGGCACCGGTTTGCGCGCCGCCTTCGTGTGGGGCAACGTCACGGTGCGGCTATACCTGCGCATCAGCGCCGGCTTTGATGCGGTGATCGGTTTCGAGCCATTCCGTCTTGCCGGCAAACTGTTCATCCGCGGCGAACTGGTGCTGTTCATCATCAGCATCAGCGCCTATGCCGAACTGGTCGTCGATGTCGGCGAAGAGCTGCTGCCGGACGGCCGGCGCAAACGCATCTCCAGCATCGATGGCGAAATTTGCGGCGAAATCGACCTGTTCTTCTTCAGCATCGAAGGCTGCGTCAGCTTCCATCTCGGTGCCAGCAGCGTGCCGCAATTGCCGGCCCCGCCACTGGTGCGCGACCTGAAACTGATCTCGCGCTCGCCGGCGCTGGTGCTCGGCACCGGCACCGGTCGCCCGATCGACGGTGCGATCGGCACCGCGCCGCAAACTGCCGGCCCGGATGTGCCGGTGGTGCCTATCGATGCGATTCCGGTGCTGATGCTGTCGGTGCCGCCGATCGATGACACGCTGACCTTCTTCGGCAAGGCCCCGCTCAATGATCCCGGCGCGAAAGAAGGCGGCTGGCAACAACAAGGCAAGAACTGGGTGCGCTACGACCTGACCGCCGTCGAACTGATCGGTGCGATCGGTGCCGGCGACACGCCGTCGGTCTGGTGGACGCTGAAAGACCCGACGGCCGACAACATCGAAGTGCAGCTGGCCTTGCTGTCGTGGATACCGACGGCCACGCCCAAAGCCTTCACCCGCAGCACCTTCCAGGAACAGACCATCGAGGAACGCTGGGGCACCGTCTGCGACCAGGCCGCGCCACCGACTTCGGTGCTGTGGACTTTCCGCTTCGAGCCGCTTGGCCCGTCAGCCGATGGCTGGCTGCTCGATGGCGAAGCCTGGCCCGATCCGGCCGGCACGGTGCGTTCACAAGTACCGTCGACCACCTTGCGCGTCACCGAAGCCTGGCGCTGCGGCGTCGACGTCATCGACCGCAAGCGCGGCATCTATCCGGCCTTCGTCGATGGCGTCGCCGCACCCTGCCCGCGCGACAGCCGGGCTGGTGGCACTCCCGGAATCGCCGGCCGCGACGTCCGTGCTGATGCACCAGCCGCTGTACCGGTACGCCTCGACGCCGCCGCCGCCCGCCGCGCCGCCAGCCTCGACCAGCGCGAACAGGTGCGCGAACAGGTCGACATGGTCGCCGGTCGCAAGCTCCTCGAAGCAATTCCCGAAGTCACGACCAGCTGGTCAGTGGCCACCGCGAAACTGCAATCCGGCCTCGCTGTCAGCCGCGCCGAATTGCTCAGCGCGACGCTGGCCGATGCCAAGGTCAATACCCCCGCCGCCAGCACCGAACCGGCACGTTGCCAGGCCAAGGCGCTGGCCAGCCCGATGCTCGACGATGGCCGCGTGATCGCGCTCGGCGATCCGGCCGATGGCAAGACCGTCGAGCAAGCGTGGAAAGTACTCGGCTTCCAGCCGCCCGACCTGTTCAATTCGGTGGTGCTGCACAGCGGCGAGATCGTCGCCGGTCGCCTGCTGCTGTTCGTCCTCAATACCATCGTCAGCAAAAAAACCTTGCTGGTGCGCCAGCGTGACAGCAAAGGCAATCTGCTCGACGAACAAGCCGTCACGGTCGCCGACATCGTGCCGGCCAAACCGATACCGGCCGAATGGCTCAGCCTGTCCGGACCCTGGCATGACGATGTCCAGCTGGCGGCCGGATTCCTGGCCCGGTTGGGCGGCGTGCCGAGCGTTGCCAGCACGACCATCAAGGCCTACGTGCCGGTGCTGGTCGAACTGAAGGGCCACGGTGAAGTCGCAACCATCGAGATCGGCCAGAGCCGCAAGGAGCCAATCAATACCGACCAGCAACGCTTCCTGTTCCGGCCGTTCTATGTCTCGGCGATCGAACTGATGAGCGGTGCCGAAGTCCGCCGGCACGACTGGGATACCAAGACCGTCAAGCGCAATCGCGGTGCCCTGGATGCCGTCTTTGCCGAAGACAGTTCCGGCCACGCGCTACTCAAACCCGATACCGCTTATCAAGTCAAGGCCACCTGGCAGGTAAAGCAATCGTCACAGGATGCCCGTCCGAGCGTCGCCGAGACCGCCGCCATCGCCGCAACGACCGACAGCCGCACTTTCCATTTCCGTACCGATGCACTGCCGCCGCAAGCGCTCGATCCATGGGTGCTGATCACCTTCCCCGAGGACGGCGAGAGCCATGTCTTCGGCAAGGAGCGGCTGTCGTTCGTCTTTGCGACCAACGATGTCAGCGAGCTCTACAAGGCCTACGGCAAGAAGCTGCAGGTGCGCATCAAGGCCGCGTCGTTCCGCCGGCCGGTGTCGACGCCGGCGGTGCCGCATCCGTATCCGATCACCGAAGCCACGCTGGTCAAACTGCCCGGCAGCATCCTGTCGCCGTGGGAAGACAGCCTGCGCGACCTGCTCAAGGACAAGCCTTGCGTGCCGGTCGACGCCAGCGTCACGCGCCACAGCAAGATCGACATCCCGATCCCGCTGGATCCGTACACCGATTACGTCGTCGACATCGAATACGTCGACCTCGGTGCGCCCGACGACACCGTTGGCAAACTGGTCTACCGGCGCGGCTTCTCGACCTCGGCCTTCGGCACCTTGGGCGAATTCGCCAACACCTTCCTCGGCACCCGGCCCGAACATCGCTACGCCCAACCGGGCAAGCTCGCCACGCTGGCAGCGACCTTTGCCGGCCATGATCCGCAAGGCAGCCAGCTCGATGAAGCGATGCTGGCCGCCGGTCTCGAGCCGATGGGTACGCCGAGCGCACCACGCCTGATCGCCTTGTGGGAACAAGCCACGCCGGCCGCGATCCCGCAACCGGTAGCGGTGATCATCGACGCGCCGGAACCACTCTGGCGCAGCCGGCTGATCCCGACCAAGGTTGTCGATCCGGTGCCGGATGCACCGCAGCGCTACGAAATGAAACCGGCGGTCTGGCTGCAGTTGCAGCAACTGGCCGGCTCGCCCGATGTGGTCGCGAAGATCATTCCGGCACCGGGCGGCCAGCGCGCCATCGTGATTCTGAAACCCGGCAGTCGCGGCAAGGGCCTCGCGTTGGGCCTCAAGCGCACCCAGTTTCCCGAGCCCTATCTGAACGATCCGTCGGTACCGGCCGCCCCGGTCAAGATCACTTATGTCTCGCTACTGAGCGCTCCCTGGGAGGAAGCATGACCCGCCTCGTTGATCCATTCCGGTTCCATGCCCGTGCCGCCATCACCGACTGGATGCGCATCAGCCGCAGTCGCGACGAGTCCGATCCGTCCTGGCTGGCGGGTTGGCAAAACGATTGGCAGCGGCGCAAGCTGGAGACCACCACCGTCGCGCAATTGCGCTGGTCGATCAACCCGCAGTTGTCGCCCTTGCTGCCGGATGCCGATATCGGCATGCCCAGCGGTGCGTTCCAGGTCTGGGCCCGGCAACCATCGTTCAAACAAGCCAAAGACCTGCCGTTTTTTACGTACCTCAATCAGGACGGTGCCACCATAGCCTGGTGGTTCGGCAGCCAGTTGGTGTACGTGGCGGTCACGCTGACGGTCAACGGTCCGGCCGGCACCACGGCCAACGTCATTGCGCTCAATGGTCCGGCCGGATTCGATACGATCGAGAGCCTGAAGACCATCGGTGCCGGTAACCAGACCGTGGTGCTGGGCGGCACGTCGATTACCGGCCTCGCCATTAGCAGTGCAGGCGGCATCACCATCAGCAAGATCACCGGTGTCAGCGCGGCCGATTACGCCAATGCCGATGACTGGCGTCTGCTCGAAATCGTCGGCTTGCCGGTCGACCAGACCGCGTGGGCCGATGTCGAACGGCACGCCGACAAGCAAGGCATGGCCGCTGCGCTGAGCTCCCCGGTCGATGCCGCACGTGACCGCTTGCGCCGTGGTGCGCCGGCCTTCGGTGGGACGACAAGGTCGGCATCAATCCGGCCCCGCACTGGGAATTGCCCGACTTCGACGGCCTGATCAAGGAGCTGCACAAGGACTTGCTGCCGCGCCTGCATCCGGTCATGAAACTGGCCCCGGTGCTGCAGCCGCGCCAGCGCGATACCGTCGCCATTCCGGGACCGAGCGGCTCCGGCGGTACCTTGTCGGACCCGTCGCAAGCCACGCTGCCGCCGCTCGGCCTGACGCTGGTCGCGGCCGGGTCCGATCCGTTGATGGCGCTGGCACTCGGCTTCGGCACTGCCTACGAGGCATCGCAATTGATCAGCCAGATCGGCCCGATCGATACCCCCACCATCGCCGCCATGGCCAGCAATACCGGCAACCGGCTGCCCGACTTCATGATCACGGCGACCTGGGACAAGGGCCTCGATGGCCAATCTCCGGCACTGGAAATGGCGGCGCTGGCAATCGGCGCGACCTTGCCCGTGCAGCCACCGGTGCCAGCCAGCCTGCTCGCCCAAGTCCAGTCACGCAACCGGCCCGCCGCGCCGGACCTGCCATGGTCCAGCGCGGCACGGGTGTCATGGAATCGCTTGCTGCGCTTGAAGATGCTCACCACCAGCAGCTTTGCGATGGCACGCGCCCGGCCGGCGCAACCGGCGGCGATGGCCAGCGCGATCATGCGCGTGCGGCCCAGCGGCGGCTATGCACCGATCACGCTGACGCGCAATGCGAAAGACAAGGAACAGGGCCGCCACTCGGCCGTCGACGACAGCCTGTCGCTGCCGTTGACGACGGCCGGACTGGCGGAGCGCTACGGCATTGCGCTGCAGGATATCTGGGGCCAGTGGTCACACTGGGGCATCGTCGACTACACCGATGGCCAGCCGGCACCGGATCGTCCGCGCATCCTGAAGTGCGCGCTCGATGCGGCTGTTCCTGCCAGCGGCCGCGTCTGTCCCGGCACGCTGACGATCGAGCTGGCGTGGGATTGGCAAGTGCGTCGCCCGAAGCAAATCGAGTTGCGCTGCCGCCTGTTCGCCGCACCGCAGCGGTCCTACACGCCGCCACCCGATCTGACGGTGCCGGCCGGGATCCAGAGCGCGCTGGCACTGGCCCCGGGCGCGCCGCTGCTGATCACGTTTGCCGGCGACAGCGCGACCGGCTTGCCCGCCAATGTCAGCGTCGATTACTTCGACCTCGACGGCCAGCCGGTCACGCCGGGGCCGGTTGGTGCCGACGATGTACGACGCTACAAGATCACGATCAGCGGCCTGAACCTCGACTACGGCAGCGTCGGTCATGTCGGCGTTGCGCTCTGGGCGCGGATGCAGGAACGCGCGGCACCGCTACGCACCAGTGCGTGGCTGGCACCGCTGATCTCGGGTTCCGGCGTCGAGCCGGGGCCGAATATTGCGTATGCCTCCGATCCGATCCCGCCGGTGCCGGCACCGCCCGAACTGGTCCAGCGCGCCAGCCTGGCTGACGCCCGTGGCGAACATCATGCGCGGGTGTCGTGGGCACCGAGCAGCGGCGCGGTCGGGTACTTTGTGTATCACTCGACCGAGAGCGCAATTCTTGGCGCGGTCAATGGCGCTACCGCGCCAGCCCCCGATCCGACCCGCACCTACACCGAACGGCTGGCCGTGCTGCGCAACCTGCTGGCCGCCGACACGCATCGCCACGTCTTCACCCGGCTCAATGCCGAGGCACTCAAGGTCACCACCACCGACCTGATCCTGCCGCGCGGCAGCAAGGAAATCCATCTGTACACAATGGTCGCCGTCAATGCCGGCAACATCGAATCGGCCTGGCCGACCACTGACGAAGCCGACGAGCGCATCCTCGCCATCGCCGCCGCCGGCATCGTCAGCCCGGCTGCGCCGCTACTTGAAATCCGCCGCATCGAACGCGCCGTCGGCGTCCCGAAATTTGCGGTCCACGTCGCCCTGACCAGCCAGCCCGGTGCCACCGTCAGCCGCTACGAGCTGTATCGCACCCGCGTCGAAGCAGCAGCGATGGCGCTCGACACGATGGGCCCACCGGTGGCGGTAATCGCCGCCAGCGCGGGCGCATGGACCGTCACGCCGGTGCCCTTGCGTCCGGGCGCACTGGCCAGTGCCAGCGGCACCGACAGCCCGGACGGCTCCTGGAAAAAACTCTGGTACCGCGCCGTGGCGTGGGCCCACAAGGATGATGACCGGGCGCTGTTGCCGGGGCGCTCGCCGCCCTCGAATGCGATGTCGCTGGTGATCCCGCCCGATGGCCCGCCCGACCTGTCCGCCATCACGGCCGAATGGGCCGGCGGACCGCTGGGCGACGTGCTGCTGCATTTCACCAGCAGTGCACCGGTTGCCATCACCGCGCTGGGACCGCACAAGCTGGTCGTCGATGCCGCCGTACTCGATGGTCCGTCGCAGGCGACACAGCCCTCCCTGTTGCTGACCGCCGCCACGCTAGACACCGTTGCCACCGCCGCACCCGCAGTCAGCGGGATGTGGCGTACCAGCGCGCTGCCTGCGGTACCGGCCAGTTACGCAGTACTACTCAAACGCGGCTCGGTCGATGACCGCGTCGGCTGCCTGGTCCGGCTGGCCGATCCGCTCGGTCGCATGACCGAGCGCAGCATCACGATCGCCGCCGGACCGGTCGATCCGCTGCCGGACGTGCTGGACCTGAACCTGATGCATATCGGTAGCGTCACCAACATCAGCTGGCACTCCGGCGCGCCGATCGGCCTGCGTGCCGGTGGCCGCTACAAGGTGCGCGTCACGCTGGCGCTGTCGACCAAAATCATCGGCCCACCGAAACCCGCGCCATTGCCGCTGCCCCGACCCGCAGTGATTACCGGCGGCAGCGTGCGCGGATCGGTGGCTGCCATCCTGCGCAAACCGGTGCCTGACGACACTAGGGTAATCAGTGACATAGGGGCATTGGCCGGCATCGGCAGCATCGGCGGTATCGGCGGCATCGGTCCAAAAACCCTGCAAATCGAACTGGCGCTGGGCGACATCGCGCCAGCCGGCACCGCGCCGGCACCGACACCCGCGCATCCCTGGAAACTCGAACGCCAGAACGGCGTGCATGGCAGCACCAGCTACGCGCTGGTGGTCGATGGCAAGGTCACCAGCGTGACGGTGCGCATCACCGCACCCGATGGTCGTTTTTCCGAAGAGGTAGCGACATGAACATCACCCGGTTCACCACCGCGCAAGCCCAGAACCGCTTGCAAAGCGATGGCCTCGAGGCGCTCGGCCTGACGTCCCTGTTGCTGGCACCGCGCTGGTCGGCGAACGCCGCACCGGTCTTCAATACCGCTGCGCTGACGCTGTCGGTGACGCAACTGTGTAGTCCCTTCCTCGGCCTGTTGCGCTGGCTGCCGCATGGCCATGACTACACCGATGCACAAGGCGCGCCGATTGATGTGCCGTGCGGCGTGATCGCGCTGCATCCGCATGCAGCGGAGCGGCTGTTCCGGCTGGCCAGTGCACGCTATGCGCCGTCGGGCCAACTGATGCATCCGTTGCCGGTGACGATGCTGTTGCGACTGGCCGGCGTGCCGAACGAAACCCCGCGTCGCATCGAAGCCGGCGACACGGTCCCGGCCCCGCTGGGCACGCCGTTGCCGGCGCCGGTGGTGATTTCGTTCCATGACAACCGCGGCCTGATCATTTGTCCGGTCGCGGTGGCGGCTCTGTTCGCCGACCTGATCACCGGCCTGCCCGGCCTGCGCTATGCGAAGGCCACCGGCGCGCCGGGAGATGCCGGCGGCCTGACACCGATCAGTGCGCTGGCCACCGGCAACCTGGTGCAGTTCGCCGACCTGCACGGCAACCTGTACCGCACCACGCTGGCGGCGAATTTTCTGAACGTGGTCACGCCGGGTGCGCCACCGACCAATACGGCGGTCGATCACGCCAACGGCTACGCGCTGCTGACTGCCGGCCAGACCATCGCGGCCGATCCCGGTGATGGCGGCCGCTTGCGCTTCGGTTACGCCACGCGCGGCACGCTATCGCGCACGCCCCTCGCGCTGCCGGTACTACCCGCCGCGCTGGCCGCACCACCGTTTGCCAGCATCGCCGCGCCGCAATTGCCGCGCCAGTTCCTGCGCGTAGTAGTGGTCGATGCCGACTGGCATTTGCTGGGCAACCGGCTGGCCGCGACCCGCAACGCGATCCCCGGCGATGACGCCAACACGCCAACCGACATCCTGCCGCCGGTGCGCGACCGCATCGCGATCAATTACGCTGTCGACGGACTCAACACGCTGGCCGCCATCGATGGCGTGCTGGCGCGCTTTGCCGCTGCCGGAACAGGCATGGTGATGGCTTGCTCGCCGGCGTTTGCGTCGGTCGGCTTGCCACCGCTACCGGCACCCGGCAACAGCGTCGGCTGGCCGGCGTTTCCGGCAGCCGTCGGTGCGCCCGGGATGGTCGGCAATGTCTCGCCGGCCACCGGCACGACCGCGCAGTGGCTGACATCGCCATCGCAGGATGTGCTGCTGACCATTCCCGCAGCGGCCACGACTAAGGATGCGCATGTGCGGGCCTACACGCGCCGCTTCATCGAGATCGAAAGCATCGGCAACCAGCCATCCTTCGTGCGTGGCGATGGCGGCGCGGCACTGGCCGATGGCGTCACGCCACTGCAAATCCTGCTGGTCAATCCGCTCGGACTGGGTGCCGGTGATCCGCATCCGGCCGGCGCGGCGCTGGATCTCGACATCGTGATTACGCCACGTGCCGGCAAGCGACGGCTCTGGAGCGGTATCCGCCTGCCGCTAGCTACCGGTGGTGTGCCGGTGCTCAATGCCTTCGGCGGCACCGACCGCTTGCCGCTGGTGCCCCTGTCGATGCAGGGCTGGTGCGCGGTGCCGCTGTTCGGTTTGCCGCGTGCGATCGTGCCGGCCGGTGGTGGCACCCTCGCGACGATTTCACGCGGGCTGGCGTCCGAAGGCGTGCCGCGCACCGGTCCGCGCCTGCCGCTGATGGCGCGCTTCGAGACCGTGGTCGCGGCCGGCATTCCGGATGCGGCGGCGACCAATGGCGCGCTGTCGTGGCAGGCCGTCGTGACCGGCGCGCGCTGGATGCCGGAGTCGCGTTCGGCGGCGCACGCCATGGGCAACCCGGGCAATCCGGCCGGGCCGGACGTGCATGCGGCCGGTGCCAGCGTCAGCGGTGCGCTGGCCTATGATTTTGCATGGCATGCGCTGCGCCGGGCCAAGCCGCCTATCCCGTTTCCGGGTGCGCCGGCGCTGCTTGATGGCTGGCTGATTTTTGGTGCCGGCGACAACATGAATGAACCGGCGACCCCGGCCACAGATGCCGCGCCGAATGCCGGCACCGGCATCGGTGCGGCGCTGCAGACTGTCGCCGGTATTTGCGAAAATCCGGAGCTATCGCTGGCGCCCGAAAGCGCCTTCACCAGTCCGACGACCGTGCAGGACATCGTCAACTTCATCAGTAACGCGATCAATCCGGGCGGCACTCCGCCAACGCCCAGCCTGGCCAATGGCGACCGCTTGCTGGCGCAAGTGCGACGCGAATATTTCGTCGCCAAAAATGGCCGGCGCGATGCGCTCTGGTCGCTGCGCCGCGCGCTCGGCGAAGCGCGCGAACTGATCTACATCGAAGGCGCGCAATTCGCCCGCACGGCGGTGGCCGGTGCGCCGCAGAAGCATGCACTGGATCTGGCGCAGGTCATCATCGACCGGATGACGGCGCACAAGAGCTTGCACGTGGTCGTCGCCCTGCCGCGCGAAACCGACTTTGCGCAGACTCCGCCGCCGATGAATTTCGAGACCTTCGTGCAGCAGGCGCTGGCCGCGCGCAAGGATCTGGTGGCCGCGTTTCCGCTGGCGTTGCAGGCGCGGCTGGCGGTGTTTCATCCGGTCGGCTTTCCGGGGCGAAGCACGGCGATACGCTCGTCGGTGATCATCGTCGACGATGTCTACAGCCTGGTCGGCACCAGCCATTTCCGCCGGCGCGGCATGACCTTCGATGGCGCGGCTGATCTGGCGTCGTTCGACCGGGTCATCGAGGATGGCTATTCGAAGAAATTGCGCGACTTCCGCCGCGCACTGATGGCAACCCGGCTCGGCATTACGGTGGCGAACGGGCCGGCCAGTGCCAGTGCCGAATGGGTCGCGCTGGCGCAACCGCGTAGCGCCTTTGGCGTGGTGCGCAACATGCTCGAGCAAGGCGGGCTGGGTAACATCAAGCCGCTGTGGGACGGCAATAATCCGGACGTGTTGCCGGCATCGCTGGCGGCGGCCGACCCGGATGGTGTCGATGGGGTGAGCTTGCTGGGAACACTGGCGGGGTTTCTGAGCAAGGGATAGCGGGGTCGGAGGGACCATCGCGGCAATCAGGTTTACGCCAAGCTGTCCGGAACCTCTCGCGGGGACTCGCCACTCACAGGCTGCCCTGATCCGTCGCTGACGGGTTCGGGCAACTCCCTCCACTACCGGCACCTCGCATGCAACGCCTTAATACCCATCTCGCCCCGTTGTGGGCGGAAGCGCACCGTCAGTGCACCCCGGACGATATCCGGCAACATCAGGAGCGCGTCGATACGCTCATCCATGATGCCAACAACGCCCCCCAGCAACCCATCCCCGAGCACTTGCACCGTGGCGGCAACCTGCAAATCAGCCAGGTCACGACCGACGATATCGCGCGCTTGCGATTGGGCAGAGCCATTGCGCTGGCCACCCGTGCCTTGTTGCCCGATGGCCCCGGCAACCAGCGTCTGGCACTGGCCGCAACGCACGGACTCAGCCTGGCACGCATGCTGGGTGCGCGTCGCACCAAGCCGCACACAGAAAATCACGTGGACTCGGAGGCTAAAACGGCCGAACTCTCCGTACTGGCGCGGGGCGGTGCGTGCGGGGAACACGCCGCCCTGGCCTTGGAGCTGGCGCGCGCGACCGGCAACGAGGCCTGCCTTCTTACCAATGCTGATGACCACAGCGTCGTGATGCTCGCGTCGCATCTGGGTCGACGCGCTGTCGTCATCGACGGCTGGACCACATTTCCCACCAGTTGCCTGAGCGCCGATTCGACCTTCGTACAGGCTGGCAAGATCATGCGGGACGCCGATGCCCCGGCAGAGCGGACACCGTTCAACCTCGTCACCGTTGAGCGCCTGCGCCGCAGGCTGGAAGGGGAACTCGGCCCCGAACCGGTCGTGAACGCCATTCTGGAAGACCGGATGTCGGCGGATTTTTTGCCATTCCCCGGCCCGGATTTCGACGAACAAGGGCAGCAGAGTTCTGCCGAATCGCTGTTGCACAATGCGGCCAGCATGCTCGGCAGTATGCCCATTAGCGAGTTAAGGCTGAGGCAATCCGACCTTGCCGGCAATCAGCGACAGACTCCGGTGGTTGATGCGAACGTGCGGCAACACTTGCAGGGCGTAGCGGCCAGCACCAGCGATCAGTTGATGCCCATGGTGACGCAATTGGCGCGCTTGCGTGCCTTGCAATCGCCTGCAAGGCGAGCCACAGTAGCCGTCCCCATCACGGTGACAGCTACGCTGGTCGGCAACATACAAGGCCATATCCGCCTGGGATTACGGGCAATTGCGCAGCCCACGGTACGCGACGAGCGCCTGCCATCGGCCAACATCCTGTATTGCGACGAGGCGGGAGCGACGTTTTCGACCACCACCGCGCCGCAGCAGATCATCGATGACGCGCAACGGGGCCTGGATAATGCCGAGGTCCTGAATTTTCCGGACAGCTTTCGTGCCAAAAATACCGTGCAAGCCCGCTATGCGCTCACCCGGTTGCAGCACTACGCAAGCCGTCCAAGCTCGATGCTGGTCGTGCAATTGCAACGCGCCGCGCTGGAGGTCATCGATGTCAATCTGCCCCACATGCCCATCGAGGATCAGGGCGATATGCTCCTGCAACTCGCGTGCGCGCAACTTGCGTTGCAAGCAGATGAACAGCAACTCGCGCGCGACATGCTCGCCCGCCACTACGCCAGAGTGGACTAACAAATCATGCAAAAACTCAATGCCACACTCGCCCCGCTGTGGGCCGCAGCCCAGCAGAACCAGAACGACGCCGATCACCGCCGTCAAGTCGACAAGCTGCTCGACAACGCTGGCAAGGTCAGCAAAAACATCATCCCCGAACATTTGCATCAGGCCGGTCCGGAACGGATCCGCAAGGTCGACGCCGGGGACATCGCCCGGCTACGACTGGGACGATCCCTGGCGCTGGCCACCCGCCAGTTGCTGCGGGGCGGCCCCGGCAACCAGCGACTGGCGGTGGCGGCCTCGCGTGGGGACTGCATGACGAGCACGCTGGGCGCGCGCGATGCTGCGCTTAACGGCCTGCGGCAATACGATGCGCTGCCGACACTCGCCGTGCTGGCCCAGACAGGTGCCTGTGACGAGCATGTCTCGGTGGCATTCGAACTCGCCCGTGCGCTGGAACTGCCCCTGTCCACGATGGCCAATGACGATAATCACAGTGCGCTGGTGCTACACCCTGAACTCGGGCCCAGGGCGGTGGTGGTCGATGCCTGGTCCACCTTTCCGACCAGTTGCCTGATGGAGGATTCCACCTTCACGGAGGCCATCGTCATGCGGCGCCATCAACCTGGCGCAGCATCGCCCGGCCATCTCAATCTCGCCATCGTCCGGCAATTACGCGGGCAACTCGAACAGGCACTTGGTCCGCTCCCTATCCTGCGCGCAAGGCAGCAAGAGTATGCCGACAACCGACCACAAGAGTTTGCCGGCTTGACCTCGACGCGCCAGATCAGGGATCGCTTGTCGGAATTGACCTTGCGCGACGCCGCCACCGCGATCTCCTGTGAGGCAAAGCGCCGCATCATCGCAACCGACCTGCTGCATGGGTTGAACGACAGCCGATTTAGCGACCACAGCCATCCCGTGTGGCAACAAGTTCAACAGCGGGCGCAGACCGCCACCGCACCGCTGCTCAATGCCCTGCGCGAGGCAACCCGGGAAGAAGCCGCGCACAGCGTCCAACGCCGCGCCAGACGGCAGATGGGCTGGACCGGCACGATGGCCATCACCCTCGACGATATTGCCAAGGTGGACGTCGAGATGACAGCCACCGCACTGCCGGCCTTGCGCGATGAACGACTGCCATCGGGAAACATTCTTTACAAAGCCGACGACGGCAGCCGGTTTTCCACGACGGTGGCACCACAGTGGATTATTGATGCGGCGGCCAAGGGCTGGCGGGCTAGCGAGACCTTGCACTTTCCCGATGGGTATCGGTAAGTATCGTGACGTGTTCTTTTTGCGAGGGAGCCATGATGGCGTTCTGGGTTTATCTTTTGCGCTGTCGCGACGGCAGTTATTACACCGGGCATACCGACGAGCTTGAAAGGCGGTTGGCGCAACATCATGCTGGCGTCTTTCCCTCGTGCTACACAGCTAATCGCAGACCGCTGGAATTGGTCTTCACGCAGGATGTTGCCAGCCGCGAAGAAGCACTGGTGTCCGAGCGGCGTATCAAGGGATGGAGTCGCAAGAAGAAGGAAGCGATGATTGCGGGAAATTGGCCGGAAGTGTCGCGGCTGGCGAAATCGGTGTCGACAAAATTGCCGGGGATTGTTGATGAGTGACGGGGCGGGGTGTGTGGGCTGGGTTTGTTGGGGGGCTGCGAACTAAAAACTGTTTGGGCTGGGCTTGTCGGGGGTCTGCGAACTAAAAACCGTTCAGCCTGAGCTTGTCG
>AEPR01000315.1 GCA_000195205.2 Oxalobacteraceae bacterium IMCC9480
ATGGTTTATGGTGCGCACGCGTGGGCACAAAGGACCGTGCCCACCCTACTGTCCTGCGGTTTGCTTGGGCGGGCACGGCGTGTTGTGGCCATGCTCCGGTGACTACGGCGGCGTTTGCCGGAATCGGGGCGTGGGGATACTGCGCAATTTATCGGATGCTCCGGAATTTGAGAAAAAAATGGACAAGGTCGTCGATGCTTTTCCGGGGCCGGAGGGCGACTCGCCCACTCGGCGTCAGCTTCCCCCAGGTGCCGGTCTCTACCGTATCTTCGTCAATCGTTTTCATCTGTCGCCAACGCATGGTCGGGAACTGAGCCCTCTATTTACGTTGTCGGGTTGAATAAAACGATGAAATTCTTATAAGCGGACAATCAGGAAAAGCTAATTTTTCTGAATAAGGGTGGCCACTACCTTCTCGTAACGTAAATGTTTATCGAATGGTGATGGTAACGGAAAGTGATTGTCATGAAAATAAGATTTCATAAGCAATCCTTTTTATCAGTTAATTAACAAACCTATACTTACTACATTGACTTCATTAACTTAAAGTGTCCAGACGCAGGATTTTTCCAGCCCCTGAACATCGGTGTGATTTTATTTCCTAGTCTGAAAATGGACAAATTTGACTGAATTCCAGCAGTAATTCAGCATTAAATGCTACTTTCGACAAGAGCAGCGCTATTTCAATTATTAAAATTTAATTGCTCAAAAGTATTACATGCGTTAAAGAAGGGATGATAAATAAAATAAAAATGAAATACCAGTCACCCCATTATTTTAATTATCCGTATATAAACTCCTCCCGCGTAATTGCTTTTATTATTTTTCGGCAGTTAAATCAATTATTCAAAATTAATAGTAGCCCTCCGCGCAAAATGGTGTAACGTCCAATCCACTTTTATTGGGTTTCCCTGTTACAAGGCAATGAAGCCGCTTTATCACCATGCTAAAAATGCGCCACGCCGATTCATCGTCCGCCACCTCGTCTCCCGCGTCAGGTCGACGCCTGCCGGTCCCCGCCAGTCAGGCGCTGCCGGCTTGCTACGGCATGTCTTTCCTGGCGGTTTGTTTTGCCTGTCTGCCTTTGTTTCAGCAGTTCGGGACATGGCAAATCGTGGCGGCAACGGGTGTTTTTTTTGCTGCTGGCGGTAGTTGCTGGTTCGCCTACTGTCTGGCCGGTACCAGCCGGGATAGCAGCTCGGGGCAGGATGCGGCCGAGGAATCCGCCACACGATTGCGCCAGTTGACCGGCGTCGTCGTACCTGTGTGGCAACGCCATGTGGTGTCGGTCAAATCCCAAACCGAAGACGCCGTGGTGCAGCTGGTCGACAGTTTTTCATCGATCGTCACCCAGTTCGACAAGGCCGGTTTTGGCGAGCAGCAGCGCGCGGGCAAGCACGACCCGTCGTCGATCAATTTGCTGGCGCTGTGCGAACAGGAACTGACCCCGGTGGTCGTGACGCTCGAGCATGTCATCGCCAGCAAGGACACCTTGCTCAACAGCGTGCGTGCGCTGGCCAGCGAGACCCATCAGTTGCGCGACATGGCCGAGCAGGTCAGCGCGATCGCCGCCCAAACCAATTTGCTGGCGATTAACGCCGCCATCGAAGCGGCCCGTGCCGGTTCGGCCGGACGCGGCTTTGCGGTGGTTGCCACCGAAGTGCGCAAGCTGTCGCTGATGTCGGCCGAGACCGGCAAAAGCATCGGCGACCGCGTGCGCAAGATCGGTGTCATCACCGACCAGACCCTGCAGGGCGCGGCGGCTGCAGCCGATAGCGATGCGCAGCTCATCACGGTGGCGGGCGACAAGATCCGCGACGTGCTCGACCATGTCCGCAAGCTCGGCGAATCGGCCGAAGGCATGCGCCGCCAGGGCGCGATCATCCGCGCCGATGTCGAAAACCTGCTGGTCAGCCTGCAATACCAGGACCGCATTTCACAGATTCTGTCGGTACTCGACGACGACATGCTGCGTCTGCGACAAGCGATCGAGGATGAACAGGCGGCCTTGCCAACGCCGCAAGCCTGGATGGCCGTGCTCGACAGTACCTACACGATGGAAGAAGAGCGACACGGCCACGTGCCGGCCAAGCGCAAGGCGATCGGTCAAGCGGTCGCCAGCGCAGATGACGATGTGACCTTTTTTTAGACAGCAACGACCCGGGGTGTAAGCAATGGCAAAGACCATATTGATTGTTGACGATTCGGTGAGCCTGCGCAAAGTCGTGGCGATTGCACTGACCGGTGCCGGCTATGAGGTCATCGAGGCCGGCGATGGACTCGATGCGCTCGACAAGCTGGCCAGGCTGGCGGGAAAGAAGGTCCACCTGATCATCAGCGACGTCAACATG
>AEPR01000314.1 GCA_000195205.2 Oxalobacteraceae bacterium IMCC9480
CCGTTGTTGACGGCTGCCGTAATGATCAGGTCGCAACCGCGCGCGTAGACGCGTTGCCCGGCGCGCACCGGGGTATCGACGACCATCGTTCCTGCTGCGATGGCGGCCGGCGCAACAGGCGCGGCCACGACTTGCCGCACAGGTTCCGGCGCGGCGGCGCGTGGCTTGGCACTGCGATCAAGGGTCAGGCCGTGGGCGAGGATATCGGCTTCCATGGCGGGTGGTGCATTGCGAACCGCCACGGCATGCAGCCGGTACGATTTGAGCAAGTTCACGAGCAAGGTCCAGTCCGGTGGCGGGCCGGTCAGATCGAGGTCGCCGACGTCGATGACAGCCAGTTCGTCGTCAAAGAAATCGGCTTCGCCGCCGGTCATGTCGCGCATGGCCGCGTCGAGCTTCGCAGGGTCGGTCTGATGCAGGATCGCCGAGATGGCGACGACGGTCGAAATTTTGATGTCTATCGGCTTGCCAGTCTGATTTTTTTGCATGGGGAAAGTGGTAGGGCACAACGCATTGTTGCTGCTCAGAAAAGGCATCTGGCAGGTTCGAAGCCCGCATTATACCGTCTCGTTTTTGCAGATTCCTGCCTAATCGCAGGGACTGTGCGCGATCGCCAATTTCATGAAAACCGGCCGGCAGATTTGGGTGCGCGTGTAGAATCACATCCTTTTTCGTCAGGCTGCCATGTGGTTCAAGAATCTACAGATTTATCGTCTTCCTGCACCTTGGGATATGGATGCCGAGCGGCTTGAAGCCGCGCTAGCGCCGCAAACTTTTCAGCCGTGCACAAGCCTGGACATGCAAACCCAGGGCTGGATTTCACCGCGTGAAAACGGCATGTTGGTGCACACGGTGAACAAGCAGTTGCTCATCGCCCTCGGTACCGAAAAAAAGTTGTTGCCGGCCAGCGTGATCAATCAAGTTGCGAAAGCGCGCGCTACCGATATCGAAGAGCAGCAGGGTTTCAAGCCGGGCCGCAAGCAAATGAAGGAGATCAAGGAACAGGTCACCGATGAATTGCTGCCGCGCGCATTCAGCATCAATCGCACGACATGGACCTGGATCGATCCGGTCAATGGCTGGCTGGTGATTGACGCCGGCACCGCAGGCAAGGCCGACGAAGTGCTCAAGCTGCTGATCAAGGGCATTGAAAAATTACCGATGGAGAGCCTGCATGTCGTGCAGTCCCCGGTGGCAGCAATGACGGAATGGCTGATGGCCGATGCACCGAAGGGCTTCACGGTGGATCAGGATACCGAGTTGCGCGCCGGCGGCGACAGCAAAGCCACGGTGCGCTACGTCAAGCAAACCATCGAACCGGTCGATGTCCAGCGCCACATCGCCGACGGCAAGCAATGCACCCGACTGGCCATGACCTGGAACGATCGGATTTCGTTCGTGCTGACCGAATCGCTGACGATCAAGCGCATCACGCCTCTCGACGTGATCAAGGAAAGCGCCGACACCGGTGCGCGTGACGATGACGAGCGTTTCGATGGCGACATGATGCTGATGACGGGCGAGCTGGCCAAGATGCTCGATGATCTGGTGTTCGCCTTGGGCGGGCAAATGCAGCCGAAATAAATCGGGGCAGCAGGCACGTCAAAAAAAGGTGGACCGTAGCGCAGGTCTGCCTTTTTTTTCAGCAACTTCCGCCCCCTTTTTAGAGATATCATCGCTTGAAAATAGTGACCTAAAAGCACTGCGCTCGCTGCTTGACGCCAGAAATGCATGAGCGCATTATGCCAACCTTTAATCAACAACAATACCGGCTGCATGGTCGCTTCTGATCGACGTCTGGCAGCATTTTTTGCGGGCATTGTTATCCGGTTTTTTCATTGCCGTTTGTCATGGACACCGTCAGATGTCGTCATTTTCCTTCGGCTCGGATTCCTTGTTCAGCACCGTGGCCGAATCCGTTGGCCTGATTGTCATGGTGTGGGAACTGGAGCACGACAGGATTTACCTCAGTGACCAATGGGATGTGCTCACCGGCAGTGTCTGTGTAACGCCCAGTCTGACTTCCGCCGGGTTGCGGGCGATGATGCATGTCGATGATCTGTCAAACCTGAGTGCGACGATTCTGCTCTGTCTCAAGGGCGTAAATAAATTCTACGATGCCGAAGTGCGTGTTCGTAATGCCAGTGGTCAATGGGTCTGGCTGGCAGCGCGCGGGCGAGTCACCGAGCGCGATGCGGCGCAACGGGCCGTGCGCATGGTAGCGACCTTCATGGATGTGAGCCAGCGCAAACTTGCCGAGCAGGTCCTCACCGAAAGCGAACAGCGATACCGGTCGATCTTCACGAGCAGCCAGCACGGCATCATGGTGGCCTCGCTCGAAGGCACCATTCTGTCAGTCAATCCGGCGGCCTGCCAGATCACCGGTTACTCGGAGGCTGAGCTCCTGCAGGTCGACCGCGCGGGTCTGCTGGACTTCACTGATCCCCGTGCCAGCGAGTTACTGGAACAGCGCAGGCTGACGGGGCGCTGTCAAGGGCATCTCAGAATGATCCGCAAGGACCGGGTGCCGATCGAAGTGGCCTTGTCATCGGCTACGTTTGTCAGTCATGCGGGCTGCCTGAACACCAACGTGGTCTTGCAGGATGTCACCGAGACCCGTGCCACCGAGCGCAAACTGCAGCGCCTGACCAGCCTCTACGATGCCCGCAGTCGCTGCAATCACGCCATCATCGAAAGCAGGACGCCGCAGGCATTATTTGCCGCCGTCTGCAAGATCGTCGTCGAGTGTGGCGAGTTCGGGCTGGCCTGGATCGCACTGATCGATCCGCTGACCCGGCATCTCAAGCCCGCCTGTGCCGAGGGTGCGCAGCGCGCTTATCTCGACCATTCGTTGATCAGCGTCGACCCGGATATTCCTGCCGGATGCGGTCCGCTGGGACGAGCGATCCGGCAGGGTAAATACATCATTAGCAATGACTTTCTCGAGGATCCATCCGCGCTGCCATGGCGCGATCTGGCCGCGCAGCATGCCTTCCACGCGATCGCCGTTTTTCCTCTGGAGCAAAGCAATGCGACGATCGGCGCGCTGGTACTGTATGCATCCGAGAAGCATTACTTCGATGCGCAACTGGTCGCCTTGCTGGCAGCAATCGCCCGCGATATCTCGTTCGGACTCGACAACATGCAGCGCGCCATTGCGCTGTCGAACAACGAGGCACGCTTTCGTACGCTGTGGGAAACCAGCACCGATGCGATCCTGATGATGACGCACGGATCGGTGATCCGTTATGCCAACCCGGCCTTGCAAGACGTGTTCGGCTATCTGCCCGAGCAAGTCGTCGGCCGGCATCTGGGCATGCTGCAACCGCAGCGCCTGCATGCCGCGCATGTCAAGGGCGTCCAGCAGTATGTGCAAAGCCGGCAGCAGCATCTGAACTGGCGCGGTTCCAATGTGGTTGGCCTGCATGC
>AEPR01000313.1 GCA_000195205.2 Oxalobacteraceae bacterium IMCC9480
CCGCCGATAAAGTAAGCATTGTTATTACCGAAGAGTTGAGTTCACGCAACCTCGTAGTCCCATTTGCTGTTGTTTCGAATCCTGAATTTTTGAAAGAAGGTGCTGCTCTCGATGATTTCATGCGCCCGGACCGGATCGTAATCGGGGCAGAGGATACCCGGGCTATTGCCTTGATGCGGGATTTGTACGCGCAATTCAACCGTAATCACGATCGCATAGTCATCATGGATGTGAGGTCTGCCGAACTTACAAAATACGCTGCTAATGCGATGCTAGCCACGCGTATCTCGTTTATGAACGAATTGGCGAATCTTGCAGATAAGCTTGGTGCGGATATTGAACAGGTTCGCCTGGGGATTGGGGCAGATCCGCGTATTGGCTTTCATTTTTTATACGCTGGCTGCGGTTACGGTGGATCCTGTTTTCCTAAGGACGTTACCGCGCTAATTAATACTGCTCTTGAAAATAATATTGATTTAAAAGTGCTGTCCGCAGTTGATAAGGCTAATGAACAGCAAAAGCATGTCTTGCTCGACAAGATTACAGCACGATTTGGGTCTGATTTGAAGGGCTTGAATTTTGCAGTATGGGGGCTTGCGTTTAAGCCTAATACCGATGATATGCGCGCTGCGACAAGCCGCGTATTGATCGAAGGCCTATGGGAGCGAGGTGCTTCAGTAACCGCTTACGATCCGGTTGCGATGGCCGAGTCAAAGCGCATTTACGGCAATGATCCGCGGCTGGTTTATGCGCAGTCAGCTATGGCCGCTACCAAAGATGCGGATGCGCTTGTGATTGTTACCGAATGGAAAGAATTTCGTGTTCCAGATTTTGATTTACTTAAAAAATCACTAAAAACCCCAATAATTATTGATGGCCGCAATCTATATATTCCTGCACAAATACGTGAGCATAATATTGAATATTATGCAATTGGCCGCCGATAAGTTCCGCTGATATTAATTTATTATTTAAAGAGATCCCAATGAAAGCAATGATCCTTGCCGCTGGCAAAGGTACGCGAGTACAACCTCTCACCTATGAACTTCCAAAGCCGATGATTCCGATTCTCGGTAAGCCAGTCATGGAGTATTTAGTGGATCATTTGGTTAAATTTGGTGTTACGGAAATTATGGTCAACGTCAGTTACCTCCATCAAAAGATTGAAAATTACTTTGGCGAGGGGCAACGCTTTGGTGCGCAGATTGGCTATTCGTTCGAGGGCTATATCAATGACGAACGCATCGTTAGTCCAAAGCCAATTGGATCCGCTGGTGGGATGAAAAAAATTCAAGAATTTGGTGGTTTTTTCGATGAGACAACAATTGTTATTTGTGGTGATGCAATTATTGATCTCGATATCAAATCTGCCCTATTCGAGCATCGTCGAAAGGGGGCGATGGCCAGCGTAATTACCAAAGAAGTACCAAACGATAAATCGTCGGAGTATGGAATGGTGGTCACTGATGATCAAGGTCGTGTACTTTCTTTTCAGGAAAAGCCTAAGCCAGAAGATGCTTTGTCAAACCTGGCCAGCACCGGTATTTATATTCTGGAACCTGATGTACTAAGGATGATCCCATCTGGCGTAATGTTCGACATAGGCTCAGAACTGTTTCCGTTACTTGTGGAGAAAGGTGTGCCATTCTTTGCACAAAAGAGGTTCTTTAACTGGATCGATATTGGGAATGTGAAAGATTTCTGGGCGGTGTTACAAAGCGTACTAAGCGGTAGCGTTGCACACATGACCATGCCCGGCACCCAGATCGCTGATGGAATTTGGGTTGGTCTCAATACCAGTATTGATTGGGAAGGCACTACGATTACCGGGCCTGTTTATATCGGCTCCGGTACAAAAATTGAGGCGGGCAGCACGATTATTGGCCCCACATGGATTGGTCACGGCAGGCATATTTGTGCGGGAG
>AEPR01000312.1 GCA_000195205.2 Oxalobacteraceae bacterium IMCC9480
ACGCCGCCCGCGATCTGCTGCTCGCCGGTGATAGCGGTAGTCAACACGCGAACACGCCGGTGACACATTCTTTCTTTTTCTCTGACACCCCGCCATCCGATCATGGCTCCACAACTCTTCCGGACTGCTGCCGCTAATGCCGGACCGCACGATCCGGCAAAGAACAGGTGCCCTACAAATCACCCACCGTCCTTGCCGCTCGCCTATACTGTATGGAAACACAGTATATGAACGGAAACACGCGATGTCTCTTCTTCCTCTTCTTCCTTTGCCGGATGCCGCACACGCCGTGGCGGCGCCGGCGTGCCTCGTGCCGGCCAGTGCCCTGACGCCGGTATGCCTGCGCCCGCTGTACGGACAACGCATCTCCGCCGGATTTCCGTCGCCGGCCGAGGAGTACCTGGAAAAAGGCCTCGACCTGAACCAGTACCTGGTGCGTAACAAAACGGCGACGTTCTATTTTCGGGTACAGGGCGACAGCATGGTCGGGGCGCGTATTTTTGATGGCGACATGGTCGTGGTCGACCGCTCGCTATCACCAAAACATCGCAGCATCGTGCTGGCCGTCGTCAATGCCGATTACACGATCAAGCGGCTCCATAAACGAGCTGGTGTCATCGAACTGCGCGCCGAGAATCCACGTTATGCGCCGATCCAGTTCGGGGACGGCGAGACACTGGAGATCTGGGGTGTCGTCGTCGGCGTGGTGTGCCGGTTCGACGCCTGACCATGGATACGGTGTCAGCAACAAAGTCGGTCTTTGCTCTGGTCGACGTCAACAACTGTTACGTCAGCTGCGAACGGGTCTTCAACCCGTCGCTGGAGGGTAAGCCTGTGGTCATCCTGTCGAATAACGATGGTTGCGTAGTAGCAAGATCGGCGGAGTCAAAAGCCTTGAAGGTCGCCATGGGCGAGCCCTGGTTCAAGCTCAAGGACCTGGCGAAGCAGCACGGGATCATTGCGCTGAGCAGCAACTACGCGCTTTACGGCGACATGAGCCAGCGGATCATGACGGTCCTGCGCGATTACAGTCCCGACGTCGAGGTCTACAGCATCGATGAATCCTTCCTCGGGCTCGACGGCCTCGCAGGCGTGTGGGGGACGCCGACGGTCATGGGTCAGTCCATCCGCCAGCGCGTGAAACAGTGGGTCGGCGTGCCGGTGTGCGTGGGCATCGGCCACAGCAAGACACTGGCGAAACTGGCGAACCACATCGCCAAGAAACGACCGGTCTTCGACAGCGTCTGCGACCTGACCTCGCTGTCGCAGCACGACCGCGATGCTATTTTTTCGACCATCGAGGCAGGGGAGGTGTGGGGCATCGGCAGGCGGTTGTCGGCACAATTGCAGGCCGCCGGCATCGAAACGGTGGCCCAGCTGCGCGACGCCTCGCCGGCGTGGATCCGCTCGCGCTTCGGGGTCGTGGTCGAGCGCACCGTCAACGAACTCAACGGCCTGTCTTGCCTGGCGCTCGAAGACGTCGTGCCCGCGAAAAAGCAAATTATTGCCTCGCGCTCGTTTGGCCAGCCGGTGCTCACCATCGATGAACTCGGCGAGTCAGTCGCCAGCTACATGACGCGCGCCGCTGAAAAATTACGCCTGCAGGGATCCGTATGCGAAGCGATCCAGGTCTTCGTGCAGACCAATCCGTTCAAGGCCTCGGACCGGCAATACAGCAACGCGGTCGTCGTGCCGTTGCCGAATGCGTCATGCGACACCCGCTTGCTAATCCGCGCCGCACTGTTCGGCCTGGAACAGATTTACCGGCCTGGCTATTACTACAAAAAAGCGGGCGTGATCCTGCAGGGCATTTCTTCTGCGTCGGTTCAGCAGCAATCGCTGTTTTCCACCTTCGGCGATGGCGATAAATCGGAAGCGATGATGCGCACGCTCGACGGCTTGAACCAGCGCTTCGGCAAGGGCGCAGTAAGCGTGGCAGCAGCCGGCATCCGCAATGACTGGGCCATGAAGCGCGAGCGCAAGACGCCGAACTACACGACGAGCTGGAGCGAGATTCCGGTGGCCAGGGCGAACTAGCGGTACAGACCGGATCTCGACGTCTTTCCCGAGAAGCAGGATGCGGTGAGCGGGTAGCGCGGGTCGTTGCCCCGGCCACTGGTGTCGGTAATGCTCTCCGAAAACAGGTACGCTCGCGTCCATGTGCGCCAACTACCAGCCGCCCCGCCCGTGCCGACCTCGAGGATTATTTCGGCGTCACGCTGACCGTCAGCACCGATCCGGCAGAAGCCTATCCAGGGTCGCTGGCACCGATCATCCGGCGCGCTAGTGATGCAACGGACACATCCGCTCGCCGGCGCACAGCGGACCTGGTACTGTTCGGTCTGGTACCGCACTGGGCTGACAGCACGCTGGCACGCCGGACCTACAATGCACGCAGCGAGACGGTGGCGACCAAACCGAGTTTCCGGTATGCATACGGGCACGATCGGTTTTGCGTCATTCCGGCGCAGGTGATTTACGAACCGAACTACGAAAGCGGCCAGCCCGCGACAACCGCTCCCAATCCTTCAGGAAGAACTTTGCATAGTTCTCCGCCCGCGGTAGCAGTGTCAAAGCGAGCACAATGCTCGCGCACAATTTCGTCGGCTTCAGCCATCGCAGCGCGCGTTCCGCCGCTTGTCACATTTGTGCACTCTCAAATCAGGTGAGAAAAAAGTCTCAGTTATCTGGGATGTTGCAACGCAAGATACGATCGGTACGCCAGCGTGCTACAACGACACACCAACTTTAGTTCCAGCTGTTTCATGGCTGAAACAAGCTTACTGGAGTGTCGTCATGCCATACGTTTCATTGACCAATCCGCAGGCCCACCATTCAGAGCGGGTGCGTAAAGTAATCGAAGGCGGCAAGGTGAATCCGCAAGCGAATACAGCGCGCCTCGTCTCATCCTACCGACGCGCGTTGGAGGAGCACCATCTTGATCCTGGCGCGATCACCGGCCCTCGCATTCTGACCAGTCAGGAATTGCGTGACATCCGGCAAGGTGAAGAAGCGTTGCTCTCAGCATCCGGCGAATGTTTGCCGCGTCTGCATGACATGATTCGTGACGCTGGCTATTGCGTGCTACTAAGCAATGCCAACGGTGTCACCATCGATTACTGTGTCGACCATGACCATCGGCATGAATTCAAACGTGCAGGTTTGCATCTCGGCTCTTGTTGGTCGGAGTGCGAGGAGGGAACCTGTGGAATCGCGGTGACTCTCCTGGACAAGACACCCATCACGGTACATAAAACTGACCATTTCCGCGCTACTTTTACGGGGCTGACTTGCAGCGCGGCGCCCATCTTTGCGCCTGATGGCGAATTAATTGGCGTGCTGGATGCATCTGCAGTGCTATCACCCGATAGTCGCGACAGCCAATGGCTTGTGAACCGACTAGTGCAGCAAAGCGCGATATGGATTGAAAATGCTTTTTTTCTGCATACCTACCTGCATTGCTGGATTCTGCTCGCGCATCGCGATCGGCATTTTGTAGACGCACAGCCTGAAATTCTCATGGCAGTCAATGTGGAGGGCAACGTAATCGCTGCCAATCGTTCTGCCAAAGCGTGCGTGCCCGAACTCGCTGGACTGGGCGTCGCACTGCCCGGCGCGTTACCTCCTCATGTGAGTGAATTGTTCGACATCCGTGCGGAGCAGTTATTCACCATGAGACCTGGACAGAACCTGCTGCCACTGCGGCTTGCCGGCAATACGTCGTTGTACGCACGTGTTCGTGCGCCGCTGCAACGCGACGTCGCTCAAAAGCACAATGTAAATACCAAAGAGACAAGCGTTACCAACGTGCTGCTCGACGAAGGCGATATTGTCGAGCGGACCCGTATCGTCGCCGCCTTGACGCAGACCCAATGGACGCCGGAATTGGCTGCAACACTGCTCGGCATCTCACGCGCGACTTTATACCGACGACTGGCATCACTTCATATCCGGCCACCGCATCGGCAATAACTGATTTTTCGACTTCAGTACCTGTAAAAATTTGGTTTTCTTAACCATGGGAAAACTCGTTCATTTTCGTTTCAAACCCACCATTTATTTGAAGGAGACTGCATGACTACGAATAACAACAAGCAAGCCGTTGAGACCATTCTGGAGCAGCTTGAGGAGGCGATGCGTATCGGGGATAGCAACGCGGCAGCAAATCTGTTCGAGCTAAATGGCTACTGGCGCGATTTGGTGATGTTCACCTGGAACCTTAAAACCATGGAAGGCTGGGAGCAGATCAGTGCAATGCTCGATGCCCAGTTGGGGACGGTAAAGCCGGTAACTTTGCGGCTATCGGAAAAAGACGAGCCTACCGAAGCCGACGGTGTGACGCAGAGCTGGATCAGTATCGAGACCCATGTTGCACGCGGCGTGGGCTTCATCCGTGTCAGGAACGGCAAGATATGGACCTTGCTCACGACCATGAGCGAACTCAAGGGTCATGAAGAGGCGAAGGGAGATCATCGACCAATGGGCGCGACCCACGGGGCGACGACCAAGCGCAGGAGCTGGACAGAGGATCGCGAAGCAGAGCTGACCGAGTTAGGTTATTCACGGCAGCCCTATTGCTTGATTATTGGAGGTGGTCAGGGCGGGATCGCACTCGGTGCCCGGTTGCGGCAATTGAATGTCCCGACCATCATCATTGAAAAAAATGAAAAGCCCGGCGACAGCTGGCGTAAGCGTTATAAGTCGCTGTGTCTGCATGACCCGGTCTGGTACGACCACATGCCCTACATTCCTTTTCCTGAAAATTGGCCGGTGTTTACGCCGAAAGATAAAGTTGGCGATTGGTTGGAGATGTACACCAAGGTGATGGAACTGAACTATTGGGGTTCAACCACCTGCGAATCAGCCAGTTATGACGAAGCCAGCGGCGAATGGACCGTCCAAGTCAATCGCAAGGGCGAACAGGTCACGCTGCGACCTAAGCAGTTGGTACTGGCAACGGGCATGTCGGGCAAGCCCAATTTGCCGCATTTTAAGGGCATGGACCTATTCGCTGGCGAGCAGCAGCATTCGTCAGCACATTCGGGGCCAGATGCGTATGCAGGCAAAAAAGTGGTCGTGATCGGCGCTAACAATTCGTCGCATGATATTTGCGCAGCGTTGTGGGAAGCCGGTGTGGATGTGACTATGGTGCAGCGCTCCTCGACCCATATCGTCAAGTCAAACTCATTGATGGATCTGGCGCTCGGCGACCTGTATTCGGAGCGTGCAGTTGCTACGGGAATGACGACATCGAAGGCCGACCTCACTTTTGCCTCGTTGCCGTACAAAATCTTGCATGAATTTCAGATTCCGATCTTCAACGCGATCCGTGAACGCGATGCAGCCTTTTATGCGCGACTGGAAAAAAGCGGCTTCATGCTTGATTTCGGTGATGACGACTCTGGTCTATTTATGAAATATCTACGGCGTGGTTCAGGTTATTACATCGACGTGGGCGCATCCGAGTTGGTGGCTGATGGAAAGATTAAATTGAAAAGTAACGTCGATGTGGTTGAGCTAAAAGCGCATTCGATATTACTCAGTGACGGTACCGAACTGGAGGCCGATCTGATCGTGTATGCCACTGGCTACGGCTCTATGAACGGCTGGGCCGCCGACTTGATTTCACCAGAAGTTGCCAACAAGGTGGGTAAGGTCTGGGGTCTCGGCTCAGCGACCACGAAAGATCCGGGACCATGGGAAGGCGAGCAACGCAATATGTGGAAACCGACACAGCAAACGGCACTCTGGTTCCATGGCGGCAATCTGCACCAGTCGCGCCATTACTCGCAATATTTGTCGCTGCAATTGAAGGCGCGTATGGAAGGCCTATCTACGCCTGTATATGCATTGCAAGACGTGCATCACTTGTCGTAATAACCCGTTCACGATCTGCGTCGAGCGAGCGTGCGTTGGTGATCATCAAATCATGTCCGCCCCGTCAGATCATGAACAAGTTTGAAGACGCAGCTCTCCAAGTTTCATCGATATTGAAAAGAGGAATCATATGAGCAAAGTTTCTGGAAAAGTCGCTCTTGTCACTGGTGGTGGCCAGGGCATTGGACAAGCGATCGCCGAGCGTTTGCATGCCGATGGCTTTAAGGTTGCCATCGCAGATTTGAACATTGACACCGCAGAGAAGGTTGCGGCGAGCCTGGGTGGGAAGGCCGCCGGCGTCATCGCGGTCCAAGTCAATGTCGTGGACCGCGACAGCGTTTTCGCCGCTGTCGAGCGGACCGTGACACAGTTCGGAGGCTTCGACGTCATCATCAACAATGCCGGGATTGCGCCTTCCTCGCCCATCGAGGAGATTACCCCCGAGAGCATCGAGGAACTGTTCTCGGTGAACTTCAACGGCGTGGTGTGGGGAACGCAGGCCGCCACCAAAGCGTTCAGGGCACTTGGTCACGGCGGCAAGATCATCAGCGCCGCTTCCCAGGCAGGGCATGTGGGTAACCCCGGCATCGCCCTTTACTCGGCAACGAAGTTTGCCGTACGTGGTTTCACCCAAACCGCCGCAAAGGACTTGGCAAAGTACGGTATCACTGCCAACACCTTCGCTCCGGGCATCGTGAAGACGCCGCTGATGGAGAACTTGGCGAAGAAGGTCGCCAGCGATGCAGGCATGTCGGAGGCATGGGGCTGGGAACAATTCACTAAGGGGATAACCCTGGAGCGCCTGTCCGAACCATCGGAGGTGGCAGGGATCGTATCGTTCCTGGCAGGCCCTGATTCGGACTACATCACCGGCCAGTCTATTGTGGTCGACGGAGGCATGGTCTTCAATTGAAAGAATTTCTTCCAAGTGGCGAAAAATTGCCTTGCATGGCAGACAGTGATTCGGGGTGGCGTAGCAAGACAGAGGCGATATCGTGGATGGCTACACATGACTTCCTGGAGCGAAACTCGGCCTTAATTGCGATAGACCGCTCTTGGCCGACAGCGGAACTTGCCTTCGACGATCGTACCGTAGAGGTACACCCTAAGCTGATGCCAGACGGCCTCAACGGGAGTCGTCAGCGTAGGGTTGATATTGCAATTTCTTGACAGATGCCTTGCGTGCTATCCACCCGGTTATTGCGCAGGTTGTGAACAGGTTCTAAGACATTGCCTCGGTCATGCGAATGCCCAGCGCATCCGCCGATTCGATCCAGATTTTCTGATACGGCAAATGGGGAGCAAGAAAGGATTTCCATTCCATGGCCGCCTGCAGATTGACAAGCCAGGGTCCGCGCTCGACAACCTTGCGGCGATCCCGCGGATTGACCGATTCAAAAATTACGCGATACACGAGCTACTCCGCGCAAAGGCGCATTCGGCAAACATGGGTCCGTGCCGTCAGGTCGCGAAGACCTGGCGCGACTGTTCGGCGTCATCACTGTCTTTCCAGCAGGCCTGGATATCCAGTAGCTCTGGCAGGACGGTAGAAAAAACCTTGACCACCGCCGGATCGAAATGGGCTTCCGAGCCATCCCGGATATGCGCGACGATGCGATCGATCGGCCACGGGGCCTTGTAGGGACGCTTCATGCTAAGCGCATCGAACACATCGGCCAGCGCGATAATGCGCGCCGATTCCGGGATCGACGTGCCGCTTAGCCCGCCAGGGTAGCCGCTGCCATCCCATTTTTCGTGATGTCGCAATGAAATTTCAGCAGCTAGCTGGAACACCGGTGCCTTGCTCTTGCAGAGGATATCGTGCCCGATTTGGGGGTGCGTCCGCATGACGACCCACTCTTCTGCATCGAGTGGTCCCGGCTTGCGCAGGATTGCCTCGGGGATACCGAGCTTGCCGGTGTCATGCATGGGAGCTGCCAGTTCAAGGCGGGTGCATTGTTCCTCGTTCCAGCCACAGCCGCGCGCCAGTGCACCTGCATAGGCAGCCATGCGCCAGATGTGCGAGCCGGTATCGGTATCGTTGTAGTGGCCGGCATGACCAAGCATCAGGATGGCGTCGCGGTAGCTTTGTTCCAGCGCCGTGGCCCGCACTTGCGAGAGATGGGCATTGACGCGGGCACGCACGATGGGCGGCGACACCGGCTTGGAAAGATAGTCGATGCCGCCAGCGTCGAAGCCGGCAGCTTCATGGGCGGTGCCGATATTGCCGGAGACAAAAATGACCTGGATTGCCTGACTCGTATCGCGCATCTTGATTTGCCGGCACAGCTCGTAACCGCTGATATCCGGCAAGCCGACATCGAGCAGTACCAGTGCCGGGCTGTGTTTGGCAACCGCCGCCAGGGTTTCGCTGCCGTTGCGGGCGAAGACCAGCGTGTAGCGGTCGGCCAGGATCTCCCGCATGATGGCCAGGTTGCCGGGTTCGTCGTCGACGATCAGGATCGTTGAAGGACTAAGCGTCATGCCGTCTTTCCGGTAAGGACACGCTGTAGTGCCTGGCAAAGGCATGCGCTGCCGCTTCGGCACCTCGAAAATCAAAGCTGCGTACGCACTCCCGCAGTGCTGCCAGCGATGCGCGCGGAGCGTAATTTTCCAGTAAGGCGAGTACGGGCTCGACCGGGTCAGGGTTATCACTATCGAGCGCAACCATGAGCCGTTCCAGCAGCACCGCGAGTGCTGTACGGACATCTTCCGCAACGGCGCCTGCGACAAGTTCAGGCGCGCCAGGCACCTCATCGACCACACGTGACGGTGCAAATTTCCGGATCGCGGAGCGTGCCTGTTCCAGTGCCTCACCCAGATGAACCAGGACGATTGTCGAGTCGCGCCTGGCAAGCAGCACGCGCTCGGCCTCGCTGGCCAGCCGATGGGTATCCGGCAAGGCAAGGTTGGCTGCGTCACCCGACATCTTGTGCGCCAGTGCTGCGGCAGCCGGATAATTACCATCCGCAAGCAACCTACGGATGGCACCGACAGCGCCGTCGTAACCGGAGGCGAAGCGTTGCAGGTAATCGCGATAGGCCGGCACATTGGACCAGAGCTGCAAGCCGCGTGCGACGTCCAGCACGGTGAAGCCGGTAAATGTTGCTGGCGCGCTGGCAAGCAGCGACGTTGTTGATCGAGCGAATCGGGTGGCAGCGTGCGGACGTCGCAACTGCCGGATCAGCGCTACCGTCGACGCAATGTCGAAGGGTTTGGTGATGAAGTGGATCATGCCCGCAGCGTGGGCAGCGTCATGCTGCGTCTTGAACAGGCCGGCGGACAAGGCAACAATGGGCAAGTCATCGAACTGCGGCAGCAACCGTAACTGCCGCGCTGCCTCGATCCCGTCCATGACCGGCATTTGCAGGTCCATGAGAACCAGATCGACGTCGTCCGGGTTGGCCTGCAACCAGTCATGATTATATTTTTTCAAAAAAAGACGACTTAAAGGCAATGAAAAAAAATGGTATAGCCATGAATTACGATAGTTTTGCGATTGCTCTTTGCAAGCATGACTTTCCGGCGGTGCTATTTATTATTGAAAGCATTGTTTTAAATTTAAATCCGAATATCGCGCCGGAATACTTTTCAGATAACTGTACAGCTTAGGGCGCAATGCGATGGATTTTCGCTCAAGGATCGAACGACTCGCCAGTCCATTATGCGAGTTCGAAATAAGAATTTATAAAATCAGGGATGGCATCCGAAACACCGCCATGATAAATATAAAATTCGATCGACATGAACTACTAATAACTGGGGTTAATAACCACGGGATGGCTGGTTCGATAAACCGTGATTTTTTGTACTGGTGCTCCTGTTAATAGCGCTCTGTTCCTATGCCCGCTGTTTGGTGTCCAGGAACGCATTCGTCAAGCTTGTTCCAAAAATGGCGGCGATTGATGACTTCATGGCACATCGTCAGCTGCAGTTATTGCTGTTTTGTGAAAGTGGCTTGCAGGTCGACGCTAACTAATGCGGGTTCAACCGTCACTATCCCTGGTTTGCAGGGAGCGATATATGCAATTGTTGTCGATAAAAAAATTCGTTGAGCGCAGGGTTGAGGGTTTTCAAAGACAGGTTCTTAAACCTGCGCCTTTGATGCCGGCCAGGCCCACGTGGATGCCGCGTGCTTAACCGCGGCCGGGAAGGCTGTCTGCCAACGCCTCATCTGCCTGATCCACCATACCTGCCATGGCAACCCCAGCCTGGAAGTCGCGCGTCACCGGCGTGTCAAATTTTCGCGCAACAAGCCGGTGCGCCAACTGGTCCACAGATCATTTCGAGCTCAGCGCTGACTCGCTCGTCCGGCATGCCATATACCGGCGCAAAGCCACCGCCGGGTGTTCTGAAGTTGGTCGTTTGTCCCTGATATAGCCTTGCTGCGGTCCAT
>AEPR01000311.1 GCA_000195205.2 Oxalobacteraceae bacterium IMCC9480
GTGGGCACGATGAGGCTGTGCCCACCCTACTAAACCAGGGCGTTTGCGATGCACGTCATTTTTTCAGCTACTGCACGTACGTCCACAAACGCGCCAGTTCGGCGCTGCCATCACGCGCCTGCAGCGTCTTCAGGACGGTCGCCGCCCGGGCTTTGTCGCCCGACTGCTGCAGCGCGATGCCGAGGTGTAGCGTGGCTTCGTCAGGACGTTTCAAGCCGCCCTTGGCGATGCCCTGGTCGAGCAGGGTGATGGCGCGCGGATATTGTTTCTGGCCGAGGTAGTTGGTGCCGAGGTTGACCAGTGCGGTACCGGCGGCGGCTTTCTGTGCAGCGCTTTCGCTACCGGCCAGTACTTTCTGGTCGGCGGCGGCCTGGCTGCGTGCTTGTGTGCGCAGCTTGACGTGGCGCGCAGCCTGCGCACCGGTGCCGAGCAGATTGGCAGCGTAGCCTTCATCAAGCACCGCCAGCGCTTCGGCCGGCAGGTTGGCTTGCAGCGCCAGTTCGGCCAGGTCGGCGTAATCAAGCGCATTGGCCAGCGTGCCG
This sequence comes from Oxalobacteraceae bacterium IMCC9480, assembly GCA_000195205.2. Lineage (GTDB taxonomy): Bacteria > Pseudomonadota > Gammaproteobacteria > Burkholderiales > Burkholderiaceae_D > Actimicrobium. The sequence continues at coordinate 543 of AEPR01000311.1, forward strand.
GTGGCGCGCTGCAGGCGCAGCACGTCGAGCGTGTAGCGGTCCGAAAAACCGGCCTGGCGCGGCACGCGGTTGATCAGGTCGGTCCAGTAAGACGGCTTCGGATAGGTCTTCAGCAGGCGCTCCAGCGTGGCCACATACAGCGCGTCGTCACTGGTTTTGCGGGCGCTGTCGGCCAGCATCTGCAGCTGGATTTCCGGCATCGGCTGACCAGCCTTGTCGTCGGCCTGCAAGCGGCTTGTGAGGCTACTGACGACGCCGGCATGGTCATTGATCAGGTATTGCGATTGCACCAGCATCGTACCGACGGCCTCGCTGGTGCCGCCTTGCTTCTGGTAGCGCTGGGCCCAGACGATGGTCTTCGGATAGTTCTTGGCATTGTAAAAACTACCGGTGACGCCTTCGGTCAGTTTGAGTTGTTCGTCGGCCGGCAGGCGACCGCTGTCAATGATGCGGGCGAAGACGGTGCCGGTCAGCTCGGCATTGCCGGAGGCGGCCGCTGCGGCGCCGCGGGTGCGGTCGACCGAATAGATTTCAAAGGGCGTGCGGTCGGGCAGGGCATCGATGCTGTCGAGCTTGGCGAAGGCCTCATCGAACTGCTTGGCCTGGATCAGGGCCTGGGCTTCCTGCAAGGGCTTGCCGACGATGGCGCGCACGGTTTCAGGGGCGGTCGGAGTCTGGGCATGGACAGCGGGAACGCTGGCGGCGAAGGCAAGTGCGAGCAGCGCCGACAGCAAATAAGAACGTGATTTCATGACGGGGATTCCTGAATTGAAAACGGCGTTCGCAGTGCATGGGTGGATGCCTGCGAACGCCGTGATGAGCCGGTCTGGATTACTTTGCGGCGGTGACCCGATTTTGCAGGAAGGTCGTCAGCAAGGGTACTGGCCGGCCGGTCGCGCCTTTGGCAGCACCGCTTTTCCAGGCGGTGCCGGCGATGTCGAGATGAGCCCACGTATATTGCTTCGTGAAGCGCTCGAGGAAGGCGGCGGCGGTGATGCTGCCACCGCCCGGCGTGCCGATGTTGGCCATGTCGGCGAAGTTGGACTTCAACTGTTCGTTGTAGGCTTCTTCGATCGGCATGCGCCAGGCGGTATCGCCGGCGGTCTTGCCGGCTTCCAGCAGCTCATTGGCCAGGCTGTCATGGGCTTCGTCGTGACGGGTGAACAGGCCGGTGTTGTGGTTGCCGAGGGCCACCACACAGGCACCGGTCAGGGTCGCGATATCGACCACGGCAGCGGGCTTGAAGCGTTCGACATAGGTCAGTGCATCGCACAGTACCAGCCGGCCTTCGGCATCGGTATTGAGCACTTCAATGGTCTGGCCCGACATCGAAGTGACGATGTCGCCCGGACGTGTGGCGCTACCCGATGGCATGTTCTCGCAGGTGGCGATGACGCCGATGACGTTGAGCTTGAGCTTGAGTTCAGCGATCGCGCGGAAGGTGCCGAGCACGGTGGCAGCGCCACACATGTCGTACTTCATTTCATCCATGCCGGCACCCGGCTTGAGCGAGATACCACCGGAATCAAACGTGATGCCCTTGCCGACCAGGACCACCGGCGCGTCTTTTGCCTTGCCGCCCATGTGCTTGAGGACGATGAATTTTGGCGGCTCGATGCTGCCATTGGTGACCGACAGGAAGCTGCCCATCTTCAGTGCTTCGAGCTGCTTGCGGTCCAGCACTTCGATGCCAAGCTTGAATTCCTTGGCCATCTTGCGTGCGATCTCGGAGAGGTAGGTCGGGGTGCAGATGTTCGGTGGCAGGTTGCCCAGATCCTTGGTCAGGTTCATGCCATGGGCCAGTGCGACACTGCTGCTGATGCTGGCCTTGGCGGCATCGGCATCGTCGGCGGTGACGGCAAAAATGACTTTCTTGACGTTGTCGGGCTGCGGCTCTTTCTTGCTTTTCATTTCATCGAAACGATAGGCGTTGCTTTCGATGGCGACGACGGCGCAGTTGATGGCCCAGGCGGTGCTGCTGTCCTTGACGTCATCGAGTGGCAGGGCGATCACGCCATCGCTGGCACCGATGCTGGCGAAGACACCGGCGACGGCGCGCACTGCGCTAGCAAAATCTTTTTGCGACAGCGGTGTGGCTTTGCCCAGGCCGACCAGCAGGACGCGCTCTGCCTGGACCCCGGTGACACTGCGCAGCAGCAGCGTGCTGCCGGCTTTGCCGGTGATGTCGCCGGACTTGACGGCGGCGGCGATTTCGCCACTGCTGTCGAGTGCCTTGGCGGCGCTGGATAATTGTTTTCCTTCGAAGATACCAACTGCGATACAACCGGCCTTGATGTTGGCCGGCGTGGTCTTGGCGTCAAAAGTTTTTATGCTAAAGTCCATCGGTTCTCTCCCATTTTGCGTAAGCGATTATAGCCCCTCATGATTTTCCAGCGCGCGCTCCGACGCGAATTGATCAGCACAGCCGGCGCGGTCTTCACGACTCTTTTCACGATCACCATCACTGTGATGCTGATCAAAATCCTTGGCCAGGCCGCGGGCGGCAAAGTCGCGTCCGAAGATGTCCTTGCGCTGATCGGTTTTGCGGCCCTGAACTACATGCCGGTGATCCTGATCCTGACCACGTTCATCTCGGTGCTGCTGGTGGTGACACGCAGTTATCAGGATTCCGAAATGGTGGTCTGGTTCGCGTCCGGCCTGAGCCTGACACGCTGGATCCCGACCGTGCTGAGCTGCGGCCTGCCGGTGGTACTGGTCATTGCGCTGCTGAGTTTTTATGCGACGCCGTGGGCCAATCGCTCCAGTTCCGAATTCCGCGAGCGCTTCGAAAAACGCGCCGATATCGCCAAGGTCGCCCCCGGTAAATTCCAGGAATCGGCTTCGTCGAATCGCGTGTTCTTTGTCGAAGGCGTCACCGGCGACGCGATGAACGTGCGCAACGTGTTCGTCAACACCGTCCGTGATGGCAAGAGCAGCATCGTCGTTTCGAAAGAAGGCCGCACCGAAGTCGATGCCAATGGCGATAAATTCCTGGTGCTGTCGAACGGCCGGCGCTACGAAGGTACGCTCGACGAGCGCGATTTTCAGTTGATGGAATTTGAAAGCTATGGCGTGCTGATCTCCAGCGCGGTGCCGGGCCTGATGGCCGACCTGTCGTCGCGTTCGATGAGCACGATGGCCTTGCTGGCCAACCCGGATGGCTTCAATCAGGGCGAGCTGTTATGGCGCTTGTCGCTGCCGCTGATGTGCTTGTTCCTGATGCTGCTGGCGATCCCACTGGGCTTCGTCAATCCGCGCGGCGGACGTTCCGCCAACCTCATCATCGCGCTGTTGCTGTTCGTTTTTTACAGCAACATGATCAGCCTGATGCAGGCCGCGGTGGCGCAGAACCGGCTGGGGGTCTGGCTCGCGTGGTGGCCGGTGCATGTGCTGGCCATGGCGGTCATTGCGCTGCTGTTTTCCTGGCGTCTGAAAATGAATAGTGCGTATCACCCGCTGTTCTGGCTGGCGAAGGCCAGACGCAGAAACCTCGACAAGCGGAGCGCGCCATGACCGTTCTGCAAAAATACTTTGGCAAGGAAATCCTGCGCGCCGTGCTGTTCGTACTGCTCGCTTTCCTGGCGCTGTTTGCCTTCTTTGACCTGATCAACGAACTGCCGGCAGTCGGACGTGGCGGCTACAAGATCCAGCACGCGTTCCTCTACATCGCCCTCGGCTTGCCCGGTTACACCTACGAGCTGATGCCGATCGCGGCGCTGATCGGCTCGATCTACGTGCTGGCGCAAATGGCATCAAATTCCGAGTTCACTATCATGCGTGTGTCGGGCCTGTCGACCAGGCAGGCCGGCTTCATGCTGGCGAAGATCGGACTGATCTTCGTGCTGATCACCTTCCTGTTCGGCGAAGTGATTTCGCCGTTGACGGCCGAGCGCGCCGAGCGCCTCAAGCAGCAGGCGCAAGGGACGACTTCCAAGGAATTTCGCTCCGGTTTGTGGACCAAGGACCAGATCCGCGATGGCAGCGGGGCGATGATCGGCTCGCGGTTTGTCAATGTCGGCGAGCTGCTGCCGAACGGCCAGCTCAAGGACGTCAAGCTCTACGAGTTCGATAGCGAACTGCGCCTGACATCAATGGTGACCGCGAGCACGGCGGATTTTCAGGGGGACCGGCGCTGGCTGCTCAGTGATGTTGCGACGACCCGTTTTGCACTGACCGTGTTCAACCTGGCAGTGCTGCCGGATGCCCCCTCGGGCATCGCGACCACCACGGCGCCGACCCGCGAACTGATTTCTGACATCACCCCCGATATCCTGTCGGTGACGTTTGCCGACCCGGACCGGATGTCAGCGCTCGACCTGGCGACTTACACCCGCCACCTCGCCGAAAACCGGCAAGTGACCGAGCGCTACGACATCGCGTTCTGGAAAAAAATCATCTATCCGTTTGCCGTCTTCGTGATGATGGCGCTAGCCTTGCCGTTCGCCTATCTGCATGCACGCAGTGGCGGCGTCAGCCTGAAAATTTTCATGGGCATCATGATCGGTGTCAGCTTCAAATTGATCAACAGCCTGTTTTCCCATATCGGCCTGCTCAACACCTGGCCACCACTGGCCACGGCGATCGCTCCCAGCCTGCTGTTTCTGGCCGGTGCGCTTGGTGCGTTGTGGTGGGTCGAACGACACTAACTTTTTACTGAGCATCGATCGATACCATGACCCAAAAAGCCTTAATTCTGTTTGCCCACGGTGCCCGCGCGGCGGGTTGGGCTGCACCGTTCGAACGTCTGCAACAGATGGCCAGCGCGCAGTTGCCGGAGGTGGCGGTGCGTCTCGCTTTCCTCGAACTGATGACGCCGCAGTTGCCCGAGACCATGGCCGCTCTGGTAGCCGATGGCCGCAGCGACGTTACGATCGTGCCGGTGTTCCTGGGACAGGGCAGCCATTTGCTGCGTGACTTGCCGCTGATCGTCGATGAATTGCGCACAAGCTATCCGCAAATACAGATCCGCGTGGCGGCGGCTGCCGGCGAAAATCTGGAGGTGCTCAATGCGATTGCACGCTATTGCATCGTCAGCATGGGCTGAAGGTGTTAATGCAGACTGAGCGCTGCCCCGTCTGCCTCGCCACCGGTCATCATCAGTGCCGGTGCACCGGCGTCAAGCCAGCCGTGCAGGGCCTGGGCCCGCTCATTGAAGCACGCAAACCAGTAGCCAAGCGCATCGGCCGTCGCTTCTCCGCCCGCC
>AEPR01000310.1 GCA_000195205.2 Oxalobacteraceae bacterium IMCC9480
TCGTTTTACCGCAGAAAAAATGAATGGTGCTTTGACCGTCGTGGCGATCGAAACTAGCCTACCAAAGCATTAAGTCGCGCAATAAACATGGCGTCCCCCTGCACTACCCTCCCTGATCTTCAGGGTCGCGGTTACGCGCCAGGCTCTCACATAGCTCACCTACCAGCAACATCACTGCAAACGCGCTCGGGCATCAATCCTGCCATTCGTGTCTGGTGGCTCTAATAGAGGTCTGAGGAGCAATGGAGCATTTAGAATCACTGAGGATAACCGTTGCACTGCACCTCAAATCCGAAACACAGAAATGATGCCATACGACAAAGGGCCGTTTTAACTACGCTGTATTCAACGACCGAGAGCCTCGGAGGGTCGGCGTATCAGCAAACGCAAAAACGGGGAACTTACGCACTCCGTGGCAGTTTTATGTCGTTTTTTGAAAATACTCCTTAAGGAGGCGCTGACTTGATCAGCTTTTGCTCGTCGAGTGCAAGATAAATCATTGATTTCGCTAATGCTGAATTAACGAAATCAATTTGACCAGCGGCTTCTTCGCAACAACTTTAGAAAAAGGTAAGGTGGGCAAAGATGATGAACGGGCAAGGCTGGACCGGAATGGGAGCAGGAATGGGCATCGGCATGATTGGCATGGCGATTTTCTGTATTTTGATTATCGCCTTCATCGTCGTGCTGTTGGGACGAATGCTAGGTTTTGGTGGCAGAGGCGACAAGAAGCCGAACAAAATTGCACTGGACATCCTTCAGGAACGTTACGCCGCC
>AEPR01000309.1 GCA_000195205.2 Oxalobacteraceae bacterium IMCC9480
GTTGACTGGAGTAACTGCTTGTTAGTCATCATTGGATACATCGTTGTCATGCTGTCGGTTTTTGGCGGTTTCGCCATGGCCGGTGGACACCTTGCTGCTCTATGGCAGCCGCTCGAGTTATTGATGATCGGTGGTGCTGCGCTGGGCGCTTTCCTGGTCGGCAATAACGGCAAGGCAATGAAGGCGACGTTGCAGGCGGTGCCGACGCTGTTCAAGGGGTCCAAGTTCACCAAATCCCTCTACATGGATTTGATGTCGCTGATGTTCGAGATACTGACAAAAGTGCGCAAGGAAGGTTTGATGTCGATTGAGGGCGATGTCGAGAAGCCGGAAGAAAGTCCGATTTTCAGCAAGTATCCGAGCATTCTGCACGACCATCACGTGGTCGAATTCATTACCGATTATTTGCGCCTGATGGTGTCCGGGAACATGGATGCATTTCAGATCGAGAACCTGATGGATAACGAAATCGAAACGCATCACCACGAAGGCGCGGTACCCGCCCACTGTATCGCCAAGCTCGGCGATGGCTTGCCGGCATTCGGTATTGTCGCTGCCGTGATGGGCGTGGTGCACACGATGGAATCGGTCAGCTTGCCACCGGCCGAACTCGGCATGCTGATCGCCCATGCGCTGGTCGGCACCTTCCTCGGTATCTTGCTGGCGTACGGTTTTGTCGGCCCGCTGGCCAGCCTGCTCGAGCAAAAGCTCGACGAATCCACCAAGATTTATCAGTGCATCAAGGTGACATTGCTGGCCAGCCTGAATGGCTATGCCCCGGCGCTGGCCATCGAGTTCGGCCGCAAAGTGCTGTTCTCGACAGAGCGTCCGACCTTCGGCGAGCTCGAAGAGCACATCAAGCAATCAAAATCCAAGTAATCGGGCGAGCAATGAAACCAAGCAACAGGGCACATCATGGCTGACGAAGGCACCCGCCCGATCATTGTCAAGCGCATCAAGAAGGTCGCCGGTGGACATCACGGCGGTGCCTGGAAAATTGCGTATGCCGACTTCGTCACCGCGATGATGGCGTTTTTCCTGCTGATGTGGCTGCTGGGATCGACTGCGAAGGGCAGTCTCAGTGGTATCGCCGAATATTTCCAGACGCCGTTGCTGGTGGCGATGGGTGGCGGTTCGGGTTCCGGCGACAGCTCCAGCGTCATCCAGGGCGGTGGCCAGGACCTGACCCGCAAGGATGGTCAGGTCAAGCGCGGCGAAACCGTCGCGCCGAAAAAAACCTACAACATCAAGGCCTCGCAGGCCGACCTTGAAAAGGCCCTCGAAAAAGCCGAGGCCGGCCAGCTCAAGGCCTTGAAGGGAAAAATCGAAGCCATGATCGAATCGAACCCGACGCTCAATAAATTCAAGAACCAGCTGCTGCTCGACATCACCAGCGAAGGCTTGCGCATCCAGATCATCGACGAGCAAAACCGGCCGATGTTTGCGTCGGCCAAAGCCGATCTGCAGCCGTACACCAAAGAGATCCTGCGCGAAATCGGTTTTGCGCTCAACGACGTACCCAACAAGATCAGCCTGTCCGGCCACACCGATGCCTCGGCCTATTCGAGTGGTGAAAAGGGCTACAGCAATTGGGAGCTGTCGGCCGATCGGGCCAACGCTTCGCGTAAGGAACTGATCTACGGCGGCATGAATGAAAGCAAGGTTTTACGCGTGGTCGGGCTTGCCTCGGCAGTGCTGTACGACAAAGAAAATCCCTACAACCCGGTCAATCGCCGCATCAGCATTATCGTCATGAACAAGAAAGCCGAAGACGCCGCCTCCCGCGAAGGCGCGCGTGCGGTCAATGTCGTCACCGGCGACGAAGACGGTGCCGAAGTG
>AEPR01000308.1 GCA_000195205.2 Oxalobacteraceae bacterium IMCC9480
GAGTGTATTCACCACCATTACCAAAGCCGATCAGGATGCTGCCTACATTGCGTTACGGCGCGGTGTGATGGATTACGAAAAGCGACACGGTTACCGCGGTCCGGAGGGATACATGGATATTCCGGCAGTAAAGGACGAGTCGGAAGATGCCATTGAAGTCGAACTGGCCGACCATCCGGACAGCGATGACATCATCGCTGCGGTCGTACTGGATGCGTCGCCCAAAAGCGTTCGTGCGGTGCTTGCCTCCGGAGAGGAAATCACCATAACGGGCGCGGGTCTGTCATTCGCCACGAATTTGCTGAGCGACAAAGCACCACCAAATCGCCAGGTCAAACGTGGCGCCATCATCCGTATCATCCAAGATGGCCAAGCTTGGAGCATTACGCAGATGCCGGAGGTGCAATCGGCATTTGTTTCTGCCAGTACTGAAGATGGGGCCATACGCGCACTGATTGGCGGATTCGATTTCAACCGCAACAAATTCAATCACGTCACCCAGGCATGGCGTCAGCCAGGCTCATCGTTCAAACCATTCATCTACTCGGCCTCACTCGAAAAAGGACTGTCGCCGTCGACCATCATCAATGATGCGCCCATCAGTTTCGGCGCTGGCCAGACTGGCGGCCAAGCTTTGGAAACCAAGAACTACGATGGAAAATATGAAGGCCCGATGACCATGCGACGAGGCCTGACAAAATCGAAAAACATGATTTCGATTCGTATCCTTAACAAGATCGGCGCGAAATATGGTCAGGAATATGCAACCCGCTTTGGTTTCGATGCTGAAAAAAATCCGGCGTACCTGACACTTGCGCTGGGTGCTGGTGCTGTGACGCCGCTACAAATGGCGAGTGCCTATGCCGTTTTTGCCAATGGCGGCTACAAGATCAGTCCCTATCTGATCTCGAAAATCGTCGACAGTGACGGTAAAGTCCTATCGCAGGTCGTCCCCGACAAGGCAGGCGACGAAACGAACCGGGTTATTGATGTCCGCAATGCGTTTCTCATGGACAGCATGCTCAAGGATGTCGTCAAATCCGGTACTGCAACCAAGGCTCTGGTGCTAAAGCGTACCGATATCGGCGGCAAGACCGGCACGACCAACGACTCGTTCGATGCCTGGTTTGCCGGCTATCAGCAAAAACTGGTGGGGATTGCCTGGATCGGGTTCGATCAACCAAAGAACTTGGGAAACCGGGAAACCGGCGGTGGGCTGGCGCTACCGATCTGGATCAACTACATGCAAAAAGCACTAAAAGACGTGCCTATCGATGAGCGTGAGGTGCCGTCAGGGCTCATCCAAGCCAACGGTGACTACTACTACGCCGAAAACCCTCCCGGCATGGGAGTGAGCAGCCTGGGGGTCAATGATCAGCCGGGACTCGGTCAGGATTCAGAAAAAATCCGGGACGATGTCAAGAACGAACTGTTTTAGTCACCCTGCATAGCAAGTGAGATCTCTGCACCGCCTTGCTGGCTGATCATGGACGACAGCGCGGTGTACAACTCCGAGTCATCGCGAGTGTTACGCCATTGTTGTCCATCGTATTTGTAGTGAAACCCACCCGATTTTGCCGCGACCCACATTTCACGCATTGGTGCCTGGCTATTGACGATGATTTTCGAGCCGGTATCAACAAATTCAATTTCAAGTACGTTGCCACTACGACTGCATTCGACATCTACGGCGTCGACAATATCGGGGCGCTCCAGAGCAAGCTCGATGCCACTCAATACCGCATCTGCCAGGGTCAGAAAATCGGATTCTGTCATGATAAACTCCAGTCGATAAATCAAACCGAGATTCTAACGTGAAGCACTCTTCCCTGATGTATCAGCTGTTTTTTTCAGCCACCATTCTTGTTACCGGGTTTGTTGTGAGTGGTTGCGGCCAGCGTGGCCCATTGACGCTTCCAGTTAGACCGGTAGCGATTTCCACGACTACGATACCGCCGGCAACATCGGTCACGCCGCCAGTTACTGCGACTAACCCCACTCCTGAATAGCCTTCGCACCATGCCCCATTTCTCTATCCAGAACCGCACCCTGTGCGCCGAGACCCTGCCGCTCACGGCGATTGCCGACGAGTTCTGCACACCGACTTACGTCTAATCGAAAGCCGCCATCACAGAAAACTATCTGTCGTATGCCAATGCCTGCAGAGAAAATGGCCGGACCGAGCACACTGCACTAGTGTGTTATTCGGTCAAGTCAAATTCCAATCTGGCCGTGCTGCACTTGCTCAGCCAGTTGGGATCAGGTTTCGATATTGTTTCGAGTGGTGAACTGCTACGGGTACTCGCGGCAGGCGGTAATCCAGAGAAAGTTATTTTTTCAGGCGTCGGAAAAACCCGCGACGAAATGCAGCTGGCACTTTCGCACGGCATCGCCTGCTTCAATGTGGAATCGACGTCCGAACTGCATCGACTCTCTGCGGTGGCGGTTGACATGCAGTTGACCGCATCAATTTCGTTGCGTGTTAATCCGAACGTTGATGCAAAGACGCATCCATACATTTCTACTGGCCTCAAGGAAAACAAATTCGGCGTTGCTATCGAAGACGCGCTAATGATTTATCGTACCGCCGCAGGCCTGCCCGGCATCCGCGTCGTTGGCATCGATTGTCACATCGGATCGCAACTGCTCGACGACGCGCCATTGCTGGAGGCGCTCGACAAGCTGATCGAACTGATCGATGTGCTGGCGGCAGAAGGTATCGTCATCCACCACCTCGACATCGGTGGCGGTTTAGGCATCGATTACGAGGCAGAGGTACCGGTAGCAGTCGGCGACTACCTCACAAGACTGTTCCGTAAAATCGATCTCTGGCGAGCTGAAAAATACCAGGGTGTACCAATCAAAGTTCTGTTTGAACCAGGCCGGTCAATTGTCGGCAACGCCGGCGTATTGCTGACGCGGGTCGAATACCTGAAACCTGGTAGTGAAAAGAACTTTGCAATCGTCGATGCGGCGATGAACGATCTGATGCGCCCGGCGATGTATCAGGCTTGGCACGGGGTTCAGGCCGTCGTCCAACGCGGTGGCGAAGCGATAGTCTGGGATGTCGTCGGTCCGGTGTGCGAATCCGGTGACTGGCTGGCTCGTGCGCGCACCTTATCCCTTGAAGAAGGTGACTTGCTGGCAATCCACTCGGCGGGTGCCTACGGGATGACTATGTCGTCTAATTACAATACCAGGGGCCGCGCTGCCGAGGTCATGGTTGACGGCAACGTCAGCCACCTGATTCGCCAGCGCGAGACACCGGAACAGTTATTTGCTCTTGAAAAAATTCTTCCCTGAAAAACCCCATACTGCGCCTTAGAGACGGATCAACTTTTTAACGATTCTCGCACGTCAAGCGCCCGCTTGACGTGTTGACGCTTGCCAGCGCCACACCACCCGTACTGCCAGCAATGCCAGCACCAGCAAGGCAAACAACAAGGGCTGAAACAGATTATTCTTTGCCGCTTTCATCCACCAGAAATGCAAAACGCCCAAAGGTACGATCAGATAAATTAACCTGTGCAACCATTGCCAGCGCTTTCCACCTAGCCGCCGCACCATCTTGTTGGTACTTGTTACCGCCAGCGGTACGAGCAATACGAAGGCAGCAAATCCGACCGTAATGAATGGCCGCTTGACGACGTCGTTCCACATCGCGACAACATCAAAAGCGTGGTCGAACCACAGAAAGGTCAGGAAGTGCAGCGTGACATAGAAGAATGCGAACAAGCCTGTCATACGACGTAATTTGATCAGCCAGTTCCAGCCGGTCAGCTTGCGCAGCGGGGTTATCGCTAAAGTCAGACACAGTAGGTACAGAGTCCAGTCACCCGTATTCCGGGTGATGAATTCAACTGGATTTGCACCAAGCTGATCGATAAATGCCGCCACGAAAAGCCGCAGAAAGGGAAGCAATCCCAGTGAAAACAGCCCAATTTTCAACCAGCGCATTTGCGCTGCCGACGGTGAGTTGAACACCATGGTCAGAAAAACTTTTTCAGATCCATGCCTTTGTACAACGAGGCGACATCACCATAGCCGTTGAACATCAGCGTCTTGCGCTTCCGGGTAAATAATCCATCTTCGCCGATCCGACGTTCGCTGGCTTGGGACCAGCGCGGATGGTCGACTTCCGGATTGACGTTTGAATAAAATCCATACTCTTGCTCCGCTGCGATGTTCCACGCCGTGCGCGGCTCTTCCTTGGTAAAACGAATCTTGACAATGGATTTGGGTGATTTAAATCCATATTTCCAAGGCACCACTATCCGGACAGGCGCACCGTTCTGATTTGGCAAAACTTCGCCGTACATACCCAAGCCGAGCAGTGCCAGCGGATGGTTCGCTTCATCGAGTCGCAAGCCTTCTACATAGGGCCATTCAAGAACAGGACTTCCCAGGCCCGGCATACGTGCCTTGTCTGCCAATGAAATGAATTCGATATATTTGGCGTTACCGGTCGGTTCCACTTTCCTGATCAACTCCGACAAGGAATAACCGACCCACGGTATGACCATCGACCATCCTTCTACGCAGCGAAGTCGATAGATACGTTCTTCGAGCGGAGCCAGTTTCATCAAGCTGTCAAGGTCAAGCGTCATTGGCTTCTTGACTTCGCCTTCAATGGAGATAGTCCACGGGCGCGGCTTGAGTGTTCCGGCGTACTTCGCAGGATCGGTCTTGTCGGTACCAAATTCGTAAAAGTTGTTGTAGGTAGTGGCGTCCTTGTATGAAGTGGATTTATCCATCAATACGTAAGCAGGATTCAATTTTGCAGCTAATTTTTGGGCAGAAGGCGATTGGGCGAAGGCTTCCCGACTAGCCATTTCAAGCATCGCACCGCTGGCAATCGAGCCGACAGCCATTTGTTTGATGAAGCTCCGGCGCGCTTCGAAAATTGCTCGAGGGGTGATTTCGGAAGAGTATGGCAACTCGATTCCGTTGGGACTGCGTTTGATCAGCATTATGACTCCGTGACTTGAACTGTAAGGTAGCGCTAGGTCTGCTAGGACAGCGCCAACCTTACACGAAATTCAAATAATCAGAGCTGGCCGTAACTATGCAGGCCGGAAAGGAACATGTTCACACCAAGGAATGCAAATGTCGTAATCAGCAATCCGACCAACGCCCACCACGCAGCGAAGCGACCGCGCAAACCCTTCATCAGTCGCATGTGTAACCATGCCGCATAGTTTAGCCAGACGATCAGCGCCCAGGTTTCCTTGGGGTCCCAGGACCAGTAGCCACCCCATGCTTCCGCGGCCCACAAACCGCCCAGAATGGTTGCGATGGTAAAGAAAGTAAAGCCAACAGCGATCGCCTTGTACATCACATCATCGAGCACTTCCAACGAGGGCAAGCGGTCTTCCAGATATCCTTTTGACTTCAGCAGATAAGCTACCGCAACCATCGCCGCTAGCGAAAACGTGCCGTAGCCGACGAAATTAGCCGGCACATGAATCTTCATCCACCAGCTCTGCAATGCGGGTACGAGAGGCTGGATTTCTGCAGCGTCGCGGCTAACCGTGTACCACAGCAAAAATCCGACCGCCGCCGAGATCACCAGCATGACAAAGGCACCCATTTGACGGGTTTTGTAGTGCTGCTCGTAATACAGATAGAACAACGCCGTAATCATGCAGAAGAGCACGAACACTTCGTACAAATTTGAGACGGGAATATGACCCACGTCCACACCAATCAAGTACGACTCGTACCAGCGCACCAGCATGCCGGTGAACCCGAACACTACTGCAGCCCAGCACAGCTTGCTGCCTATGGCACTACCGAAATCGGAACGGGCAATCAACCCACCCCAATAGAACAAAGTCGACAAGAAAAACAGCACGCTCATCCAGAGTATGGCTGACTGGCTTGATAGCAGGTATTTGAGGAAAAATTTCTTGTTTGCCATGTCGAGAACACCGCCGTACATCGCCATCGCTGACAGCGACAACACAGCCAACCCCAACATTAACGGACGGATCGGTTTCCATTGCCAGCCCAACCAAGCGAATACCGGCGCAGCAAGAACAAGGATGATCTTTTCGTAGTAGTCCATGAAAGCACCGAACCGATTCAGTGCATAAAACGAACCGGCTACAAGTACGACAGCGAACAGCCAGTCTACTGGTCCGAGTTTCTTGAAAAATCCTGTCGGCGCAGCGTAAGGACGTTGTTGAGTAAGTTGCATAGTGTTCTCCAGTGTCGCTGCCATCGTTTGGTGGCGGCGACGGGTTCAGGAATTTTGTGGCAATTGCTGTTTCAGGTTCTCAAACTCATTCTCAAAATCGAGCGTAATCCGTTGCGAGCTCATCGCCATCAGCGCGTGTGCATGATCATCGTCTGTCGACGTAATCCATACCCAGAGCCGGCGCTCGCGAATGTAAAGCATCGAGAAAACGCCCATCACCAGAAACAGGCAGCCCAGATAAACCACATTTTGACCGGGCGCGCGGGTCACTTGCAATACAGACGCTTTGACTTCGTCGAACTCCTTGAGTTGCAAGTATATCGGCGCGCCATAAAAAAATGTGTCGGCATAGGCATTGGTAGCAAGCTGCAAAAACCGAGCATGTTTTTCATCGGCGGCAAGTACTGGCAAGCTATCCGCCTGACGTGCAATTTGCCAAAGATCCCACAAACTACCATTCAGAATTTTCATAAAAATATCCGCTGCCTTTTCTTGCTCGGCTGGCGGAATACGCTCGAGGAAGCGGGACACGGCAACATAACCGGACTGTTTGCTGTCTCCGGCAAAAATTGTCATGCCGCGTATCGCTGACTGTGCCAACTGCTCTCGTAACGCTTGTGAACCATCGCTGGACTGGGGCAGTGCACGCTGCGCATAACGCTGAGCGGCCTGTTCACGAAATACCGGATTTTGGATTGCTGCGCGCAACCGCATCCATTCATCGACGGTGTCGTTGTCATCGGCAGGAATACGCAGATAGCGAAATTGCTCGGACGGCGAGTCGCGCATACCAGCCAAAAACACATAACCATCATCCGACTTTACCGACATCATATAGTTCTGGTACTCGCGTGCTTGGCCTGTTTTATCGCGCAATTTATATTGCACACTCGGGCCTACGTTTTTTAGATCCTTGGAAATCGCACTTTTTGCACCCGACCCCAGATGTTTTCCGAGACTATCCGCAAAGCTTTGAGATGCCTTAACCGATCGCAGATCCTGTCCGTTTTGTGACATATTTTCGACGTTAAAAGGTCTAAATCCAGACCATTCAACCGAGTACGCAACATCATTGCTTCTTAAGGGTGTTGCGTTTCCAACTACTCCAGACAATGGAAATACTATGTTCCCGGCACCCGACATCGGGTGGCCAGTCAGCTTTAGCTTGGTTCCACCATCTTCAAAACTGGATTGATATACCGATAGCCCCTTGTAGACCAATGGCTGGTTAACCTTGATGGTGGCTGGAAATTTCTTGCCACTTTCATGATCAGTGATCTCCACCTCACTGGCGAATAGCTTAGGCATACCCGTCGAATAAAAGTCGATAATGAAGCGTTTTAACGTGATCGTGAACGGTAGATCCTGAATATAGACGCCATTTTTCTGAGAAATAATCGCTGTATTGCTACTAGCGCCTTCAGGAATGAGCGTATTACCTCGAAAGGTCGGGTTTCCGAGGCCAAGTCGATGTTGTGCGGGAATGTCTGCAATGACACCGTTACCTACAAATGGCGTTTTGTTCTGGAACCAACCCTGGAAACGAATTGGCAAATCAGAATCGAGCAGTCCGCCAATACAGATGATCACAATGGCGCTGTGGGCGAAAATATATCCCCACTTATTGGCAGCCCCCTGCTTGGCAGCCAGCAATATAGCTTGATCTTTCTCGACCAGCTTGACCTTGTAGCCACGCGCAACAATCCGCTCGGACAATTGCGCGGCCAACGCCGCGCGTGGTCCGGCAAAATCCCATTCCGCCTTATGCCGAAAATTTCGCAGCGATTGCTCGCGAACGTTTTCCCGCCAGCTGCGCATGTCCTTCAGCATCTTGGGTGCATTCCGTGTGATACAAAGCGATGTTGAAGCAACGAGAAATGCCAGTATCAGGAGGAACCACCAGGATGAATAAACGGAATACAAGCCGATTTTTTCGAATACCTCAAACCAGAACGGACCGAACTGGTTTACATAATTGGGCATTGGCTCGTTTTGCTTCATCACCGTGCCGATGATCGAAGCAATGGCCAGCAGCGATAGCAAGCTAATCGCAAAACGCATGGATGAGATGAGCTCGACAATAGTGGCGAGCCATCGTCGATCGGTTTTCAGCTGTACACCTGTCGTGCTTGTGGTCATGGTCACTCGAAATGCAAAAAGGGGCGGCTTCAGCCACCCCTCTGGTCGTTATTCGGACGGACGTGCTGAATTATTTAAGTCCAGCTATGTAGTCGGCGACTGCCTGCATTTCGTCATCAGAAAGCCGCTTGGCAATGGTCGTCATTTGCGTGCTATTTTTCCGCGTACCGGCGCGAAAACTCATTAATTGGGCGACTGTGTACTCTTGATGCTGGGCACCGAGGCGAGCAAACTGGTCAGGGATACCAGCACCGTTTGGACCGTGACAGGAAGCACAAGCCGGCACGTTCTTTTCGCCGATACCACCGCGATAAATATTTTTACCGGCCTCTATCGTATCCTTGTTTTTTGCGGCTCCTGGTTTGACGACTTGCGCACCAAGGTAAGCTGAGATGTTTTTCATCTCGTCTTCGGTAAGGGCCTTGGCTGTCATTGACATGATAGCGTTGTTACGATCGGGGCCCTTGAAGTTCATTAACTGCTTGTACAGATAGGCGTCATGTTGACCCGCCAATTTTGGGTTCTGTACGATAGTTGAATTTCCTGCTGCACCGTGGCAAGCCACGCATGCAGGGATGTTTCGCGTTGGATCGCCGTTAGTGTAGATGGCCTCGCCTTTGGCAACGTCAGCTTTAAATACTTTTTTTTCTTCAGCAGCGTATGCAATGGAAGAAAGTGCCAGGACGGCGATACAGAATGATTTCACAGCGGGATAAAAAACTCGGTTCATTCAAACACCCTGAGACTTGATATTAAAATTCTGCCCTGATAGCGACGGACTTGCTACTATTGCGCTGCTCATTGTCGAGCCAGTGGCGGCTTGGTGCTTAGCCGCTTATTGTACAATAGCTTACTGGCATTTTCGCCTCCATCACCGCATTTTCTGTTCACTCTATGTCCCAACTCTGGCAAGCCCGATTTTTCACTACTGTGAATCATCTCCGTGATTTACCAACTACGCAAGTTCCTGAAATTGCCTTTGCAGGCCGTTCCAATGCTGGGAAATCTACGGCAATCAACATTTTATGTAATCAAAAGAAGCTGGCGTTCGCTTCAAAAACCCCAGGACGCACGCAGCATATCAACTATTTCTCAATCGGTGGTGCGCAAATTAACCAGCACCGCAAGGACGTAACCAAGGTCGATGAAATTCGCGCCTTACTTGGTAGATTTACCTGGCTATGGATACGCTGAAGTATCGGGATCGGCCAAGTTGCACTGGCAGGAATTGCTGGGAGACTATGTCCAGCGCCGGGAGCAATTGGCAGCCCTCGTACTCATCATCGATGTCAGACGTCCGTTTACTGACCTGGACATACAAATGCTGGAATGGTTTGCTCCGACTGGCAAGCCTATTCACTGCATCCTGACCAAAGCCGACAAGCTCAACCGGAACGACGCGGCGTCGGCCTTACGCGTTGCGCGCGGCGTGTTGTCGAGCTATCTCGACACTGACGGAAAACCATTTCCGTTTACTGCACAATTATTTTCTGCATTGAAAAGAACCGGCCTAGAAGAGGCTGATGCGCGCATTTGTGAGCTGGTCGGACTTACATCGCTTGCGGAGGTCGCGCTCAGACAACTCAAGCCGCATCAACAGACAACAACTGATCACCAACACGCGCAAAAAAAACCCCTGGAGATAGGGGAGTAACTCCAGGGAAGGAATGCCTTATCGCGAATATCGATTCGGCCCCGCTCAGGGAGGAGAAGCGGGAGGTGAAATACATCACCTAGCTCTATGAGGTGCCACTCGATGAAAAGTTCCGGCTCTCGGTCGAACCCTCGCTGCAGGCCGACCAACTTCATTTCTTTACATAGGAAACCCTGATCATGCCTAAGCTCTCATACACAAACCGTTTTCCAGCCATTCGCATGCGACGCATGCGCAAAGATGCTTTTTCGCGCGCCATGATGCGCGAAAATGTACTGACGCCGGCTGATCTCATCTATCCGGTATTTATTCAGGAGGGACGTAATCAACGCGAAAAAGTCGCCTCAATGCCGGGCGTGGAGCGTCTGTCCATCGATGAACTTCTCGGTGTGGCAGAAGAATGCGTCGCGCTGGGCATTCCGGTGATGGCACTGTTCCCTGTCATTGGTAATGCACTAAAAACGCCGGATGGCATCGAGGCCACGAATCCTGACGGGCTTATTCCCCGGGCGGTGCGGGAACTGAAAAAGCGCTATCCGGAGCTGGGGATCATGACGGATGCGGCGCTGGACCCCTATACCAGTCACGGCCAGGACGGCGTCATTAATGCCGCCGGTTATGTGCTGAATGACGAAACGTGCGACTTGCTGGTCAAACAGGCGCTGACACAAGCCGCCGCCGGTGTCGACATCGTCGCGCCTTCGGACATGATGGATGGCCGCATCGGCGCGATTCGCCATGCGCTTGAAGCCAATCATTTTATCCATACTCGAATCATGGCCTACTCGGCAAAATATGCGTCGGCTTTTTATGGACCTTTCCGGGATGCCGTTGGCTCGGCCGTCAATCTTGGCAAGAGCGACAAAGCCACTTATCAGATCGATCCGGCTAACAGTGACGAGGCGTTGCGTGAAGTAGGCCTCGACTTGGCTGAAGGTGCCGATATGGTGATGGTTAAACCAGGAATGCCGTATCTGGATATCGTCAGACGCGTCAAAGACGAATTCAAAGTTCCAACTTTTGCGTATCAGGTAAGTGGCGAGTATGCGATGCTTAAAGCGGCCGCACAAAATGGCTGGCTCGATCATGACAAGGTCATGATGGAATCGATGATTGCGTTCAAGCGCGCGGGTGCCGATGGCGTATTAACCTACTTTGCGCTTGACGTCGCGCGCCGATTACAGCTGGGATAACTGGCACAGCATGGACATATTTCATATCAGCAACCAGCAAGCCACGAAGTGCAGCGAAGCACCCCTCGGCTTACCGGCTGAAGGATTTCTATGGATCGACACCACACGGGAAGAAATTGCCGATCATATCGAGACATGGCGAGATGAAATTGAACGTATTTCGGGGGTTGCAATTTATGACCTGCATCTTACCGACATCATGAATTTAACGCATTCGTCTTATTTTGACTCGACCAATGATTATGAAATGGTTGTGTTCCGAAAACTGAGGATGCCAACCACTACTGGTGACGCAACAAATAACCAAGCGCAAACAGAGACAGACGCGACTCCTCCGACGCTTCGCAAATTGGTTACTCAACCCGTAATTTTCATCGTAATGGATCGTATTGTTATTACAGTCCATGCGGAGAATTCAAGCATCATTCGGACCGCGCGCACCAAACTTCTCGAATACCGGGACAGAGGCAACTCCAGTAGTCGGCATGGCCGGCTACCAACCTCTCCACAAGAATGGATGCTCAGACTTCTCAATACGATGGTCGATCAGTACCTTGATTTACGCCAACCGTTAACGACCCAGATCGATAGATGGCAACGCGCGCTCCTTAATCCGCGTAGACCTTTCAATGATTGGATAGCCTTGCTGGACGCGCGTATTGCATTACGCAAACTGGATCACCTGTGTGAAGAACAACATGATGCCTTACAGGAACTAAGAGACCACATCATCGACACGTACCGGGCAGGGGAAGATGGACGCGACAAGGACTTGCTGCTAGTCAGAGCAAACGACGTTATCGAACATATCGGCAGGGTACTCGGCAATGCACGACGACTCGAGTCCTCGCTCGAATCGGCAGTCCAAATGCATTTTTCTGCGATGTCTCATCGCACAAGCGAGATCATGCGGACGCTCACCGTGATTACCGCCCTCTTCATGCCGCTAACTCTGATCACCGGCATTTTCGGCATGAATTTCGAAGTGATGCCATTACTCAAAGACAAGATCGGGTTCTGGTTGATCATGGGGGCAATGGCAGCAATCGTAGTTGGATCACTCGCTTACTTCCGCCGCAAACACTATCTGGAAAAATAATCAGACCGCGGTGAACGCGGTCGCTTTATTACTTGTTTGGCTGCGGAGTGATGCGCAAATAGGGTTTTTGCGCCGTATATCCCTTAGGATATTTCTGCTTAATGACGGCCTCGTCCTGAATGGACAAAGGAATAATTACATCGTCACCATCAATCCAATTACCCGGCGTTGCAACAGTATATTCATCCGTCAACTGCAGGGCATCCAGTACACGCAAAACTTCGTCGAAATTTCGCCCCGTACTGAGTGGGTATGTAATCATTAAGCGGACCTTTTTCTTCGGGTCGATAATAAATAATGAGCGCACCGTCACCGTTTCAGACTGATTCGGGTGAATCATGTCGTATAGACTCGCAACTGACTTGTCGGAATCCGCGATAATCGGAAATCCAACTATCGTATTTTGTGTTTGCTCAATATCTTTAATCCACAGCGCATGTTTGTCAGCGGTATCAACAGAAAGAGCGATCGCCTTGACATGTCGCTTATCGAATTCCGGTTTCAGTTTTGCAGTTAGTCCGAGTTCAGTCGTACAAACTGGGGTGAAATCCGCCGGGTGTGAAAATAACACAACCCAAAAATCACCCGCCCAGTCATGGAACCTGATTTTCCCTAACGAACTATCCTGCTCAAAATCGGGCGCAATATCACCCAAACGTAAAGTCATTTGATCCTCCGTGAATGAAAAAATTCTCACTGCGTCATCAAAATTGCATGACGGCCACTAAAACTTGTACCAACATATCGTCATATTGTTATCAACTACTTATTTCACTGCAATTGAACCCAGCGAAATATTGAACTGTTTGACATCCTGATAGCCTATAACCCGGGTACCAGTTACTTCCGCCCCATCACGGAAAAAGATAATTCCTGGTGGACCAAACAATTTAAAACGCTTTAATAACTCTTTGTCTTCATCGGTATTTTTCGTTACGTCGGCTTGCAATAATATCATTGCTGCAAGCTGTGAGCGAATAAGCGGATCGGTGAACGTCAACTTCTCCATCTCCTTGCAGGAAACGCACCAATCAGCATAAAAATCCAGCATCACTATTTTAGTCTTGTATTTCTCCAGTACGTTATCAAGCTCGGTGACGGACTGAACCCGCTCAAAGTGCAGCGGAGAAATTTGCTCGCTACGTAAATGATCAAGGGGCGCAAGCGCATCACGGCCGCCACTGACCAACCCTAATAATTGGATCAATCCAAGAGCAACAAAAATAATGCCAACCGATTTCGTCATCCAGCCGGATAGCTTTTCTGTGAGTAAATAAGGGCCGTATCCAATACCAATAGCGC
>AEPR01000307.1 GCA_000195205.2 Oxalobacteraceae bacterium IMCC9480
CGCGCCTTCGACAAGCTCAGGATGAACGGCTTCAGGGGTGCGCAGGACATGGCTGGCTGGGCACGCGTGTCCACGCGGGAGCGTCACGCAAGTCCGGTTCAGCGGATCACGACACCCCACGGCAATTTGCCGGTAGCGACATCGCGCAGCTTGGTATTGGCCACTGTATCGATCACCGAGACGGTGCCCGAACGGCCATTGGCGACATACAGTTTTTTGCCATCAGGCGTGATCGCCATGTTCCACGGACGCTGGCCGACCGGCACGGTGGCGATGATGGTATTGGTGGCGGTATCGAGTACCGACACGTTGGCATCGCCGCCATTGGAGATGTAGACGCGGCTGCCATCCGGATGCACCGTGATGCCATTGGCGCGCAGCCCGGCCTTGACCTTGGTGATGATCTTGAAGGTGCGCGCATCGATGACGAAGACTTCATTGCTGTTTTCGGTGGCGACATAGGCGCGGCTGCTGTCAGGCAAAAAGCCGATGCCGCGCGGCCGTGCACCGACCGCAATCTGCGTGACTTCCTTGCGCGTGGCGAAGTCGATCACGTCGACGGCATCGCCTTCTTCGGCACTGACGAAGATCAGTTTGCCGTCCGGGCTGAACACCGCATGCTCGGGATTTTTGCCCTTGACCGGGATCGCGAAGGCCAGCTTGTTGGTCCGGGTATCGGTGATGACGATCTCGTTGCGTTCTTCCACAGCCGCCACGACCCAGCGGCCATCCGCCGAGATCGACACGCCTTCCGGCGATTCACCGAGGTCGACGGTGCCGGCCGGCTTGCGCGCGCGCAGATCGATCAGTTGCAGGCTGTTGTTGGGCTGGTCGCTGACATAAAGCCAGTGGCCATCGGTACCGGCGGCGAGGCCGCGCGGCTTCTTGCCGGCGGGGATGTCGGCGACCACCAGATCGGTCGCGGTATCGATCACCGAGACGGTGCCCGAACCTTCATTGGGTACATACGCAAATGGCGCTGCAATGACGGCAGCGGGGAGGGTGGTAGCGACCGCAAGGGTGGCAAGCAAGCGACGAATCAACATGGCATTCCAATCAAAAAAGTTAGCGGGAGGCGCGTGGCCACATCCGCGAAATCAGCTTGTCGCGATCGATCAGCTGATGCTTGACGACCGCGAGGATATGCAGGACGACGAAGGCCGCCAGCACGAGCGCAGTGAGTTTGTGGGTCTGGTTGAAGAAGGCGTAGATCACTTTGTCATCGCTGCCCCATGGCGCGAGACGGACCATGTTGAACAGCTTCACGCCATGCTTGCTGAAGTTCGAGGCGAGATAGCCCGACAGCGGCATCAGCAGCATGCAGGCATACAGCACGCCATGGCTGATACGCGCGGCGCGCTGTTGCCAGCGTGGTGTTGTGTCCGGCAGCGCCGGCGGCGTATGGGTCAGTCGCCAGACGATGCGCAGCAGGATCAGCAAGCCGATCAGGATGCCGGTGCTCTTGTGCAGGTTGATGAAGATGCCGCGTTCAGGCGTGTTGCGGGGCACGTCGCCGAGGTACCAGCCGAACAGGAACTGGCCGAGCAGCAGTGCGGCAATGAGCCAGTGCAGCGTGACGGCGGTGCGATTGTAACGGGCGGAGCGGGTGGCATGGTCGGGCATCGTGGCGCGTTTCCTTCGTCTCTGGTTGCGCATCATCGGGATCGAAGTCCCTGCGTCTGGACAGCGAGGGTATCACCGAATTTTCAGTAGCGGCCCGCACGGTGAGCAATCGGCATGCCATTGCAGCGACCACGCGCAAGGCAGGTGTTCCAGATTGACTGAGCCAATTTGGAACACCTCCGCTGCTGAGCTGTTCGAAAAAAAAACACAAGGGACCGGCGTCGTGGCGTGTCACGGGCATGGACCGGTTGGCACGCCGATTGCTCATCGTCATGCGTGCACCAAGCACCCGGACAACAAACCAGAGACATCATCACCACAACGAGGAGCAGGACAATGAACATGGCAGACTTCAGCAAGCTCGGCGTAAAAAATCCTTTCGCAGCCCGCTATGACAACTTCATCGGCGGCAAATTTGTCCCGCC
>AEPR01000306.1 GCA_000195205.2 Oxalobacteraceae bacterium IMCC9480
AAATATCCACCGCCAGGTTCGGGGCCAGAAACGTCTTGCCTTGCGGCGTGGTACGGATTTGCGCTGGCGTACCAGCGCGGTGTTCGAATGCTTGCCGGACCTCGTCCGGTACTTGCGGGCCATCGAGTGCAAACCCCGGGCGCGCTGCCGCGCAGACATGGGCAAAATCAAACAGCTCGCGCCAGCCATGCCAGGTATCGAGATGCTGCAACTGATCGGCCCCCATCAGAAACACCAGCGACACCACCGGACCCAGTTCGGCACGCAGTGCCCGCAGGGTATCGATGGTGAACGTCGGATCGGTGCTTTGCAATTCGCGCTGGTCGATCAATACCGGCACGTCTTGCTGCTGAAATGCCCGTTCCAGCATCGCGACGCGCTGCGCGCCGGAAGCTTCGAGGCCATGTTTTTGCCAGGGATTGCCAGCAGGCAGGATGCGTAACTCATCCGGTTTCAGCAAGTCGACAAAATGGTGCGCCAGCGCGACGTGACCGCTGTGTACCGGATCGAAACTGCCTCCGAGGATGGCGATGCAGTGGCGACTCACGCCAGCCAGTCCCGCTGCACCAGGAATTGTTCGTATAACGCCGCCTCTGCCGTGCCGGGAAGCGGTGTCCAGTTGTAGCGCCATTTGACCACGGGTGGCATCGACATCAGGATCGATTCGGTCCGTCCACCCGACTGCAGGCCAAACAAAGTGCCGCGATCATACACCAGGTTGAACTCGACATACCGTCCGCGCCGGTACGCCTGGAAATCGCGCTGGGTTTCGTCGAACGGCAGATCCTTGCGGCGCTGCAGGATGGGCAGGTAGGCAGCCAGGAAAGCATCGCCGACGCTCTGCATCATCGCACTGCTGCGGTCCAGGCCCAGCGCATGGAAATCATCAAAGAAAATTCCGCCGATGCCGCGCGGTTCCTGCCGGTGTTTCAGGAAAAAATACTCGTCGCACCATTTTTTGAAGCGCGGATGCAGGTCGTCGCCGAATGGTGCCAGCGCATCGAAACAGGTCTGGTGAAAATGCCGCGCGTCGTCCTCGAAACCGTAATACGGCGTCAGATCCATGCCGCCACCGAACCACCAGACTGGTGCTTCGCCGGCTGCCGTCGCCATGAAGAAGCGCACGTTCATGTGCACGGTTGGCGCCAGCGGATTGCGCGGATGCAGCACCAGCGAAACGCCCATCGCTTCCCATTCGCGCCCGGCGATCTCGGGACGGTTGGCCGCTGCCGACGGCGGCAGGTTCTTGCCGGTCACATGCGAAAAACCGACCCCGCCGCGTTCGAACACATTGCCGTCTTCGATGATGCGCGAGATACCGCCGCCGCCTTCGGGACGTTGCCACGCATCGGTCGAAAACGGCTGGCCGTCGATTGCCGACAGCGCGGTGACGATGCGTTCCTGCAAATCGAGCAGGTAGGTCTTGATGGTGGAGGCGGTTGTGATGGCGAGGGACATTCCGTGGACAGGATAAATAATCGAGAGCGGATTGTACCTTGCTGTCGCGTCTTAACCTTGCCTTAACCGTGCCGCTTGAGCGCCCGCCAGCCGATATCACGGCGGAACTGGGCACCCTCGAAATGGATCTGGTCGAGTGCCAGATACGCTTGACGCTGTGCCATCTTGACACTGTCACCCAGACCAACCACGCACAGCACGCGCCCGCCGGTGACCGTCAACTGGCCATTGTCGAGTGCGGTGCCGGCATGGAAGGTGACGCAGTCGGCGGTCTCGGCGGGAATCCCGCTGATGAGGTCGCCCTTGCGTGGCGCATCCGGATAACCGGCAGCAGCCATCACCACGCCGAGCGCGACGCGCCGGTCCCATTCGAGTTCGACCACATCAAGCGTGCCATTGACGGCATGTTCCATCACGCCGACCAGATCGGTTTTCAGGCGCGCCATGATGGGCTGGGTTTCCGGATCGCCCATGCGGCAATTGAATTCCAGTGTCTTGACGCCGCCGTGCTCATCGATCATCAGCCCCGCATACAAAAAGCCGGTGAACGGGATGCCATCCTTGGCCATGCCTTGCACGGTAGGGACGATGATCTCGCGCATCACGCGCGCATGCAGTTCCGGCGTGACGATGGGCGCGGGCGAATACGCGCCCATGCCGCCGGTGTTCGGGCCGGCATCGTTATCCTGCAGACGCTTGTGATCCTGGCTGGTGGCCAGCGCGAGGATGTTCTTGCCATCGACCATGACAATAAAGCTGGCTTCTTCGCCGCTGAGAAATTCTTCGATGACGACGCGGGCACCGGCATCGCCGAGCTTGTTATCCGACAGCATCATGTCGACCGCGGCATGCGCTTCGGCCAGGTCCAGTGCGACCACGACACCCTTGCCGGCGGCCAGGCCATCGGCCTTGATGACGATCGGTGCGCCTTGCGCATCGATGAACGCATGGGCACCGGCGCTGTCCGAAAAAGTCTGGCTGCGCGCGGTCGGGATACCGTGCCGCTGCATGAAGGTCTTGGCGAAATCCTTCGAGCTTTCGAGCTGCGCTGCTTCTTTGGTCGGGCCGAAAATCTTCAGGCCGCGCTCGCGGAACAGGTTGACGATGCCGGCGGCCAGCGGGACTTCGGGGCCGACCACGGTCAGCGCGATATGTTCGTCGATGGCAAATTGCGCCAGCGCGGCCGGATCGGTGATCGGCAGATTGACCAGCCGGCCATCCTGCGCGGTACCGCCATTGCCGGGAGCAACATAGACCAGTTGCAATCGTTCGGATTGGGCAAGTTTCCAGGCCAGTGCATGTTCGCGGCCACCTGAGCCGACTACCAGAATTTTCATGTGAGACTTCGCTGCAAAAAGAGTGTTGGCAAAACAGGGCGGGTGCCCTGGTCTGGAATTCAGGCGTCGATGACCGCGTTGCTATAGACCTGCTGGACATCGTCAAGATCTTCGAGGGCGTCCAGCAGCTTTTGCATGCGGATCGCATCGTCACCGCTGAACACGGTTTCGGTCTCGGACTTCATGACCACGTCGGCCACTTCGGCCTTGAAGCCGGCCGCTTCCAGCGCCTGCTTGACGGCACTGTAATCATGCACCGCGCACAGCACTTCGAGGCCGCCTTCGTCATCGGTCAGCACATCTTCGGCACCGGCTTCGAGGGCCGCCTCCATCAACTTGTCTTCGCTGGTGCCGGGGGCAAACAGGAACTGGCCGCAATGCTGGAACAGGAACGCCACCGAGCCTTCGGCACCCATGTTGCCGCCGAACTTGGAAAACGCATGGCGGACTTCGGCCACGGTACGGACCCGGTTATCGGTCATGCATTCGACGATGATGGCGGCACCGTGGATGCCATAGCCTTCGTAGCGGACTTCTTCATAGTTGGCACCATCGAGACCGCCGGTGCCGCGCGCGATGGCGCGCTGGACGTTATCTTTCGGCATGTTGGCATCGGCGGCTTTTTCAACGGCCAGTCGCAAGCGCGGGTTGGTGGCGATGTCGCCGCCGCCTAGGCGCGAGCCGACCGTGATTTCCTTGATCAGACGGGTCCAGACCTTGCCGCGTTTGGCATCAGTGGCGGCCTTCTTGTGTTTGATATTGGCCCATTTGCTGTGTCCTGCCATGACGATATTTCCTTGCGAATAGAGTAGTCGGAGATCGCGAGCGACCCAAAATTCCTGCATGGTCGCCGCAAAATCAATCTACAATTTTAGCACGCTGACCCTGCCTGAAACCCTTGAGAAAGCCCCACGACGATGCCAACTCCCCTCCTGATTGCCAAGAACCACGCGCTGGAACTCTGCCTGTTACCGCGCCTGGCCAACCGCCACGGCTGCATCACCGGAGCCACCGGCACCGGCAAGACCGTCACGCTGCAAGCGATGGCGCAAGCCCTGTCCGACATTGGTGTGCCGGTCTTCATGGCCGATGTCAAAGGCGACCTGTCCGGCATGGCCAAGCCCGGCACCGCCAGCGAGCGCATCACCGCGCGCATGACCATGCTGGAATTGCCCGCGCTGAAATGGGCCGCCGTACCGGTCACGTTCTGGGATGTCTACGGCGAAAAAGGCCATCCGGTACGCGCCACGATTTCCGATCTCGGCCCGCTGCTGCTGGCGCGCATGCTCAACCTCAACGATACCCAGCAAGGCGTGCTGCAACTGGTCTTCAAGATCGCCGATGATCAGGGTCTGCTGCTGCTCGACATCAAGGATTTGCGCGCAATGCTGCAGCATGTCGGCGAGAGCGCCGCGAGCTTCCAGACCGAATACGGCAATATCTCGGCAGCCAGCATCGGTGCGATCCAGCGCGGCCTGGTCGGCATCGACGAGCAGGGCGGCGATCGTTTCTTTGGCGAGCCGATGCTCAACATCGACGACCTGCTGCAAACCGATGCCGCCGGCAAGGGCGTCGTCAACATCCTCGCCGCCGACCGGCTGATGAATGCGCCGCAGCTGTATTCGACCTTCCTGCTGTGGATGCTGTCGGAGCTGTACGAACACCTGCCTGAAGTGGGCGACCTCGACAAGCCGAAGCTGGCGTTCTTTTTCGACGAAGCGCACCTGCTGTTTGCCGATGCACCGAAAGCGTTGCTGCAGAAGATCGAACAGGTCGTGCGGCTGATCCGCTCGAAAGGCGTCGGCGTGTATTTCGTCACGCAGAACCCGCTCGACATTCCCGACAGCGTGCTCGGCCAGCTCGGCAACCGCGTCCAGCACGCGCTGCGCGCCTACACGCCGCGCGATCAGAAAGCGGTGCAGGCCGCCGCCGAAACCTTCCGCGCCAATCCGGCGCTCGATGTCGCCAGCGTCATCGGCGAGCTTGAAGTCGGCGAAGCGCTGATTTCATTTCTCGATGAAAAAGGCCGGCCGACCATCGTCGAGCGCGGTTTTATCGTGCCACCCGCATCGCAGATCGGGCCGGTCAGCGACGACGAGCGACGCGCCTTGATGGCCGGCTCGGTCGTTGTTGGCGTCTACGAAAAAACCGTGGATCGTGAATCGGCCTACGAAAAAATCAAGGGGCGGGTGCTGGCCAGTCCTGCGGCGCCGGTGCCGGTTCCGGGTGACCCGGCCGCGCCGGCGGGCCGCTCGATCGGCGACCAATTCCGCGACGTGCTGGGCAGCGCGACCGGCAGCGGCGGGCCGGCACGGCGCACCGACAGCCTGGTCGAATCGATGATGAAATCAGCAGTGCGGGCCATCGGTTCGCAGGTCGGCCGCGAAATCATCCGCGGCGTGCTCGGCTCGATTCTGAAAAGCGGCAAGCGCTGAACGCAATGAATATTGCAGTTAGGTTGTTTTATCGTCCCGATAGGCGTTAGAATTCGGTCCGGCACAAATTGCCGGTTTTCGGGTCGTTAGCTCAGCTGGTAGAGCA
>AEPR01000305.1 GCA_000195205.2 Oxalobacteraceae bacterium IMCC9480
GGCATCGTCCAGTGCGCCGCGTATTCGGCGGCAATGGCGATGGTTTGTAAATGGACCCGAATGGTATCGTCAATATCCCGACCATAACCACCGGCCATCGAAATAGCCACCGGAATGCGGCGCTGCCGGGCGGCTTCGAGCACCATCCGGTCGCGTTGTGCCAGACCCTCGAAGGTCAGTTTCATGCGTCCCAGCCGATCGCCTTCGTGCGGGTCGGCACCGGCCAGAAAAATAATCAGCTGCGGGTCAAAGCACGCAAACAGCGTTGCCAGCGCGCTGGTCAGCGCCTCCAGGTAGGCCGCATCGCCGACATCATCCGGCAAGCCGACATCGAGATCACTGACCGCTTTCTCAAACGGGTAGTTGCGTTCACCGTGCAGCGACAGCGTGAACACCGAGTCGTCGCGCGCAAGAATCTCGGCAGTGCCATTTCCTTGATGGACATCCAGGTCCACGATCGCAACACGGCTGGCCCGCCGTTCCGCCTGCATCAAGCGCGAGGCAATGGCCGCATCATTGAAGACGCAAAATCCTTCGCCATGCGACGCATGCGCATGATGCGTGCCACCGGCCAGGTTCACCGCAACGCCATCCTCGAACGCCGCGCGACAGGCAGCGATGGTGGCACCGGAGGCCCGCCGCGAACGCTCGACCATGCCGGGAGACCACGGAAAACCGATGCGTTTCTGCTCTTTATCAGACAGCTCACCAGCGCTGACCTGGCGGATGTAGTCCGGATGATGCGCCAGCGCCAGCACGCCATTACCGATATCCGGGGCTTCAGCGAAGTCGATGCCGGGCGCGACGCTGGCAGCGCGTTCGCGCAGCAGGCGGTACTTCTGCATCGGAAAACGGTGTCCGGCCGGCAGAGGCAGAACAAAATGGTCGCTGTAAAAAGCTTTCAAGGCGCAGATGTCCGAAAAAAATGTGTCCCGAGTTTAGCATCGGCATGGCGACACCGGACCAGACCAACTGTCGATCAATTTACTTAAGCAACCATTACTTAGTTTTGTCAAGAAACCATTGCCGGAATAGTCCGATCGTGCGGCAAATAATCCGCTTGACTTGACATCATCCGTCCTTAAAATGAGGCCTGCTGCAGCGCACCAAGAAAGCGCAGGCAAGTCGCGGCAGACCGATCCCACCCACAGGAGAAACACATGTTTTCAACACCAAAACAGTTCTCAGCAGCCACCAAATCCGCATTTGAATCCCAGCTCGCCCTCATGACATCGCTGACTCACAAGGCTTTTGAAGGCGTCGAGAAACTTACTGCATTGAATATCAATGCGGCGCGGTCCTCGATGGAAGAATCCAATGCCGCACTCAAGCACATGTTGTCAGCCAAGACGCCACAAGAGTTTTTTGCCCTCGGCTCGGCGCAATCGCAGCCCGGTACCGAAAAAGCCGTTGCCTACGCACGCAGCGTTGCCGGTATTACTTCCGAACTGCAGGCTGAATTGACCAAGGTCACCGAAACCCGGATCAGCGAGATGAACCAGAAAGTCGCCACGCTGATCGACGACGTGACCAAGGGCGCACCAGCCGGTTCCGAATCAGTCGTCGCGATGTTCAAGTCTGCGCTGGGCAATGCCAACGCCGGTTACGAGCAACTCTCGCGCACCACCAAGCAAGCGGTCGCCACCATCGAAGGGAACGTCAATAATGCCGTCACCCAGATGTCGGAAGCCGTCGAAAAAAATACCCCCCGCGCTGCCGCAAAAAAGTAAGTCCACAAGCATCTCAAGCCACGCAGCCACGCTGCATGGCAAAAAAAATGCCCCGCAATAGTCGGGGCATTTTTGTTTCAGGGGTCGGAACAACTATTATCAGGTGCCGCCTGGTGCGAACTACAGCACCCGTTCCAGCACCCGCTGCAAGCGCGCGGTCGCCGGGCCATCGGCCAGCGCCGGCAAATTGCACAAGGCCACCAGCATCTGCTGTTCGGTCGCCACCGGCTGTCCGGACTTAAGCGCTACCTGCAAGACCTCGACCTGCAATTGCAAGCGTTCGCGCATCAGTTCGGCAGGACTATCGAGCGACAAGACAATTTCCATGCGCAGCAATTCGCGCCCGAGCACCGCGCGGTTGGCTTCCAGCGTCGCCGCGTAGCCGGTATCGGCCTGCTGCGCCGCGACCTGCGCCTGTCCGAAGCGCTGGCCCAGCGCGCGCTCGAACGGTGCTGTCAGCGCCGGCAGCGCCTGCCACTGATCCTGCAATGCGGCCGCATCGCCATCACCGCTCACCAGCGTGGATTCGACTTGCTGGCACAACTGCAGCTTGACCAGAATCGCTTGTTTGGCGAGCGCATCGCGGGCGCGCTGCGCATGATCCACCTGCAACTGCAAGCCGGCCACGGCCTGGCGGTAGCGCGTGTCGATCGCACCTTCCGAGGCGCGCGGCACGTGCCCGGCGCGCTGCCACGCGGTGGCAGTTTCCCGCAGCAGGCTGGCCACTTCCGGGATCGCCAGTGTGCCGGCCTGTTCCAGCGCGAGGCACAGCGCTTCTTTGGCCTGCAGGTTGTCGATCCGGCCGGCATCGGCTTCGGAAGCGGCTTCCTTGCGACGGGCAAAGACACCATCACAGGCCGCACGGAAGCGGCCCCACAGCGCCTGCTCGTCATTGCGTTCCAGCGGCAAGGCCTTCGCGCATTCCTGCCAACGGTCCTGCAGCGCGCGCAGCGTGTCGAGTGCAGAGCGATCATTGGCCGACAACGCCTCGACGTCGGCGATCATCTGTTCGCGCTGGCCGATTTCGGTGGCGCGGATGGCGGCCAATGGCGCGCGCAAGCGCTGCATGACGGCATTGAATTCGGTATCCAGACGCTTCTTTTCCTTGCGCTCGGTCGGCCCCAGACGCTGCCAGCTTTGCAGGCTGCGCTGGCAAAACAGCGCCACCGCTTTCCAGTCGGGATGCTCGACGCCGGCCAGCGCGTCGGCATTGCGCTGCAGGTCGGCGATCATGTCGGAGGCGATCACGACATTGGCCTGACGCTCTTCGGCCAGCTTGCCGAAATGCGCGGCGACCGGCGCATAGGCCGCCGTGCAGGCAGCATCGAATCCATGCCAGAGTTCTTTCGGCGCAGGGCCGGCCGACACATCCAGTGACTTCCAGCGCTCGCGCAGACTGCCAATTTTCTTGGCCAGCTCGGCAATCGCTAGATCTTGTTCCGGCAAGGCTTCGGCGGCCTTCTGCAATTCTTCGCGCGAGACGTTACCGCCCCAGCGCGCCCAGCCTTGCAGGCGACCGAGTTCGGCACGCAGGCGCGACAGTTGCGCGGTCTGCGCTTCAGTCGGGCGCACTGCGGCGAGGTCGAGCGCGCGCAAACGCTTGTCAGCCTCAGCGGCGATTTGCAGACTGCCTTCGTCGAGCGCTTGCTCCATTGCTTGCAAGGCCTCCAGGAAAGCCGGTTTCTGCTCGGACACCGGCACCATCGGTGCAGCAGCAGCCACCACCTTGACCGGACGCGCAGCAACAACGCGCTGCAGCAGTTCGTCGAAACGCTGCTGCCATTCCGGTGCGACCTCGCCTTGCCAGCCGCGTCGCAAGGTCGATTCCTGCAAGGATTCCGGCGCGGCGGCTTCCCACTCTTCCAGCAAAGTCAGACGTGCCTGACGGGCTGCATGTTGCTGCTCGATCGCCACCAGCGAAGTGCGCAAGACCTGCGCGGCCTCGTCGCACTGGACCAGCAACTGCTTCGGTACGGCGGCGATATCGGCAGAGGCGCGATAGCCGGCCAGCGCCGCATCGAGCGCATCCAGCGTCGATCGCACCACGTCCGGTGCGTGATCGCCAGGCAAAGCGCGCAATTGCGCCAGCGTATCGATGACCGCGCGCTGCAAGGCTGCTTGCGCAGCGAGACGCGCGGCCAGCGTGGCGCGCACTGTGGCGAATGTCTGTTGTTCGGACTCGGGGATGGCCGTCAGCGCT
Source organism: Oxalobacteraceae bacterium IMCC9480 (assembly GCA_000195205.2). Classification (GTDB taxonomy): domain Bacteria; phylum Pseudomonadota; class Gammaproteobacteria; order Burkholderiales; family Burkholderiaceae_D; genus Actimicrobium. The sequence continues at coordinate 3,931 of AEPR01000305.1, forward strand.
TGCCAGCGGCGATCCAGTTCGCTGACCTGGTTCGGCGTCAAGGCCGGGTCGGTAGCGAGTCGTTCGGCATCGGCGATGCAGGCAGTAGCCAGAGTCAGCAGCTTGCGTTGCGCATCGAGCTGGTCGAGCCGCGCCTGCATCAGCTTGGCGACGCGCCGGTCGGTATTGCGCATCGCCCCCAGCACTTGCTGCAAGGCCGTGGCCGAGTGCACGCCCTGCGCTGCCAGCAAGCGGGCATCGGCAAAGTCACAGGCGAGCAGGAAGGCAACACTGGCCGCTTCATCATGTTGCAGGTCGGTCGCTGCCGCCATCGCGGCAGTGCGCTGCGCGGTCGGTGCGACCGGGACAGGCACGACCGCCACGACAGGAGCCGGCGGAGTTTTAGGTTTGCGCTTGAAAAGGAAATCGAACATGGATGGCAGGCCGCAGCAGAAAAAAGGAACGTCATCATAACAATGGATGGCGCAGCGTTCGTGCGCAATTGCAGGCCAGGCGCAATTGCTGCACCGGCGCGAAGCGGTCACGCACCTGAAATTGGCAAACAGGGCGGTGATCGGCTCCGATCGGTTGGCACATATACTGCTACCCACGATCAGCATAGCCCACCCG
>AEPR01000304.1 GCA_000195205.2 Oxalobacteraceae bacterium IMCC9480
CTCAACCACCGTAGGCTTGAGAAGCACCTTGGCCAGCCTTTCCAGTTCAGCGTTGCGCGAGGTTGGCATCGAGTCCGGCCAGGTACTGCTCCAAGAGCGGACGCAAGGACAGATTCCAGACCTGTGTGACCGGATCAAGCGCATCGCCTTTCTTGTTCCACAGGTAGTTCTGCTTGCGTGTCGGACGCGGGCCAAGGAAGTTCCGG
>AEPR01000303.1 GCA_000195205.2 Oxalobacteraceae bacterium IMCC9480
ACCATTCATTTTTTCTGCGGTAAAACGAATCTTATCGGTGGGTTGGACTTTTTCCAACATGGCCGGATCTTTGACCCGAAACACCATCGTCATGCCCGGCATACCAAGGTTAACCAACGGGCCGTGCTTAATAGTAATTCTTCCGGTATTTTTATCGATTTTTTGGACTTCTCCCTCCGACATGGGGTTCGTGTCCGGCTTCGGTTTGGCAACAACAGAAGCGGCCGCGGCCGTTGTGCTGGCATCGGTGGCTGTTTGTGCTAACGCAAAGGGTGCTGACAGTGACATCAGCAGCGCGGCGGCGAGTAGAGGAATTGATTTCATACTAGTTTCCTTTTTGGCGATTTGTGTTGTCGTAGTTTTATATTGGTACTCATACAAAACGAATGCAGGGCCTGATACGCCCTGAAAGGCAATTCGGTTTTACTTGGCGGTAACCTTGATCCGGTACTTCTTCTTCGTCTCGAAATGATCAGGTCGCACGTACATAAATGTAAATATACCCGTCATGCTGAATTTCCAGATGGGCCGCCTACTTTTGCCGGGTTCAATGGCAATCTAGTTCGCATCAACATGCTGAAACTCTGGAAATTTCGGCATGCTCTGTCAACTTTGTGGTGGAGCCGAAAACTATTTTGTATTTTATTTTTCTGGAATTTTTGATTGTAAATTTGACGGTCTCGCCTTTTTTCGACGTTAAGGGACGGTGGCGAAAATGAGACTCGAGGCGCAATGGAGGCTTAAGTCCCACGAAGTACAGCCGTCCATTGCACATCGAACCCTAAAATCCTGAAGTCGTCATATGGTTGCGTGTTGCGATGCAGGTGTAGCTGGTGTCCATAAATTTTCAGCTAGAGCTGTAGGTTCTAGTTAAATGTCGCTTGATTGGCAATGTCCTGGGGCCTGCTGCCCTACTTCCAAGCGCCTAATACGTGCTTTAATAACCGTCGGTCCCGCGAAAGTAAGGTAACCCGAATCGGCACCGTTGCTGGCACCAGCGGTCAACAGGAGGCCATCTGGATATGGAAGCCAGTATGTTGATCATTAAACTTTTTAAATTGCAATCGTCGCGTAGCGTCCGCAGTTTTCGCGAAACATGATGAGTTGATTTGCCACGGAATTTCACCCATCGGTGTAATTGCCCCGTTGTGTGATGTCATGTAAATCAGAGCGCAGCCGGTTGCTGGCGAAGTGACTTTTCCAGAGACGGGCCGTGAGTCCGAATACCTTGGATGCCAGCTGCTACGCCCTAAGTCCGCCTCGTTATTAGCCGCCGGTGTAAAGGTCGGAAGTCTGACCGTTCTGTACGGACTGAATTGCTTCAGCACGAACAGCGGCACGAGTGCGCGGCGTTGCATTCGATGCCGCCGTCACAGGATAAGTCGTATTGCTGATTGCGAGCGTACCTTGCTGGCGGGCCATGAGGACTTGGTTTTTTACTTCGGCGCGGGTCACCGTCGATGGCGTGTTCGCCACCTGTTTCAGCCATTGCGAACCGGTTTCATCGAA
>AEPR01000302.1 GCA_000195205.2 Oxalobacteraceae bacterium IMCC9480
GATGCCAGCACCATCAAGCTCGCTGCCACCGCGGCGGATGCCACGGCGGGGACCGCCATTACGCTGACCAGCAACGGCATCGTCGGCGTCGACTTCAAGCAAACAGCCAACCTTGGCGCACAGGCAAAAATCTTTAACGCATCTGCCGTGAAACTGGCTGAGGCACTGGGCGACACGGTCCTGCTGACTGCGCATGGCCTGCACAGCGGCGACGCACTGGTCTATCGCACGGGCGCGACCGGCAATGCCGCCATTGGCGGGCTGATCGATGGCGCGACTTATTTCGTCATCAATGTCGATGCCAACCATGTACGTCTGGCGGCGACCTATGCCGATGCGATGGCCACCACGGCCAAGGCCATTTTCCTGACCTCGGCGGGCATCGGGTCTGACCATCGCCTGGTCATCAAGAAAAGCGCCATCAATGCGGGCGGCCTGAACCTGGCGCTGCCGTCGTCGGTCGGTACGCAAATTACTAGCGTCACGCTGGCAGGCGCTGGCGGTGCGAAGGCCTCCGGCGCGGGTGCCGTGACGCTCAATTACGTGCGCATGAACATCAGCGCTTACATCAGCAATACCGGTGCCTTGCATGAAGTCGTCGCGACGACCGGCGACGTGCGCGTGATGGCGCACGATGTCTCGCAAGTCAACTCGGGCACAGGCGCATTGGGCATTTCGTTCAGCGGCGCGGCGGTAGGTGCTTCGCTTGGCGTCAACGACATCGCCAACCTCATCTCCGCCAACATCACGGCGGCCAAGGTCAGCGCGCTCTCCGGCGATGTCATCGTCAGCGCCGAAGAAGCGGCCCGCATCATCAACGTCGTCATTGGTGGCGCAATCTCGGGCGACAGTGCTGCGCTCAGCGGCTCGTTTGCAGTCAACCTGATCGGCAACCGTATCGATGCCGGCATCGTCTCCGGCTCGACCGTCGTCGCCGGCAGCGATGTCGCTGTCCTGGCCAAAGACACCGCCTCGATTGCCACGCTGGCCGGCAATATCAGCGCCAGCTTCGGCGGCAGTTTTGCGGTTGGTTTTGCGTTTGCGGTCAATAGCGTGCAAGACACCGTCAGCGCCCTGATCGACAGTTCTGTCGTGCGCACCACGACCGGCGACATCACGGTCGACGCCACTTTTGCCAAGCCGACCAGCCTGCCTGCCGGACTGGACGTGCAGATCGCCGCGATGGCTGTCAGCGGTGCCGGTGCCGGCGCGGTGGCCGGTGCCGGTTCGGTCGCCTTGAACTTTATCCGCAACAGCGTCACTGCAAAAGTGTCCAACATCGGCGCACTCAATGGCATCAATGCGGCCGGCAAGCTTGCCGTAACCGCGTCAGACCATTCGACCATCAGTTCGCTGGCCGGCGCGATTGCGATTTCGGGCATCGGTGCGTCCGCTGTCTCCGGCGCGATCGGTGCGTCGGTGTCGTACAACTATCTGGGCGGTGACCCCAACGATCCGGCTTCCCGCACCAACAACGTGGTGCGCGCCTCGATCGAGAACGTCACCGGCAGCATTAGCGCCGGCACCCTCGACGTCGGCGCGACCTACAACGGCCAGATCAATAACATCACCGTCGCCGGTGCCGGTTCGGGCAATTTCGCGCTCGGTGGCGCCATCTCGATCAATCGCATCCGCAATACCACCGACGCCCACATTCTCAATGCCAGTGCGATCAGCACGACCGGCACTGCGGCCGATAGTGTCAATCTGCATGCCAGCGATGACGCCACGATCCGCGTGCTGGCCGGTGGTATCGGCATTGCGCTGGCCAAGAGCGGACCGGCGCTGGCCGCCGGTGTCTCAGTCGCGTCTAACGAGATTGAAAATACCACCACTACCAGTATCGACAACGCCAAGGTCACCTCGGCTGGCGGTGTGAAATTGAGCGCCAATGAGCAGGCCACCATCGAAGCACTGACCATCGGCGTGGCGCTCAGCGTCGGCTCGGGCGGCTCGGGTCTGAGCGGCTCGGCGGCGGGTTCCGGCTCCGGCAATACCGTCAAGAACAGTATTTCAGCCAGCATCCGCAACAGCCTTGCCGCCAATGGCAGAGGTATCGAAGCCTCCGGTGCCATCGAGCTGGTGGCTACCGATAACGCGAAAATCCTGGCCGGTGCCGGGGCGCTGGCATTGGCCGTGGTGGCCGGGGATGGCGTGGCCGCCTCGATCGGCATTTCGGTCGCGATCAATGACATTGCCGGCAGCGTGCTGGCAAGCATCGACAGCGCCAGCGTGACGGCCACCGGCGGCGACATCACTGTCAGGGCCGATGAAACTGCTGTCATCAAGGCGCTGTCGATAGGCGGCGCGTTGGCAGGTGCTGCGGGTGGCAGTGCCGGTGTTGGCGCCGCCGCCGCCGGTGCTTATTCCGGCAACAAGATCGGCAACAGCGTCAGCGCCGTGATCGGCAATGGCAGCATTGTCAGCACCATGGTCAGTGGCGGCGTCGTGCTGTCTGCAACCGACAGCGCTGCCATCAAGGCTGATGCCGGCGGTGTCAGTCTGGCGCTCGGTGCCGGCATGGTCGGTGGTGCCGTATCGCTGGGTGTGGCGATTGCCAAAAATACGATCCACGACCTCGTTGAGGCGAAGATCGATGCGGCGACCGTCATCTCGAGTGGCGCAGTCAGCCTGACAGCCAGCGAAAACGCGACCATCCAGAGCTTCAGCCTTGGCGGTGCATTGGCCGTCGGAGCTGGCGTGGTCGCCGGTGCCGTCGCAGCAGCAGGTGCGACTTCCGGGAACACGATCGGCAACCAGGTCCTGGCAACGATCAGTAACAGCAGCGCTGGAGGCAAAGGCGTGCGCGCCAATGGCGGCACCCTGACCCTGACCGCCACCGATACCTCGACTATTCTGTCCAATGCAGGTGGCGTCGCCATCAGTATCGCCGGTGGCGGGGTCGCCGCAGCCGGCGCGATCGGTTTCGCGACGGCCACCAACACCATCGGCAACACGGTCCGTGCCAGCATCACCGCATCGACCGCGACCGCGCAAAACCACGATATCGTTCTCGCTGCCAGCGAAACAGCCAGCATCGATACGCTGTCGTTCGGTGGTGCGATCGCTATTGCAGCCGGTGGCAGTGGCACGGCGGCGGCGGGTGCCGGCGGCTCGGCTATCGGCACACTGACCAATACGGTCGAAGCCTTCGTCAGTGGCGGCTCGGTCATCACCACCAGTGGCAGCGGCAAGATCAGCCTCGGTGCCACCGACGCCGGCAGCATCCATGCCAAGACCATCGCCGCGGCGGTCTCGATTGCCAGTGGTGCCGACGCCAAGGCCATGTCTATCGGCGTGGCCATCGCCAAGAACGATATCGGCAACACCGTGCGCGCGTACAGTGACAATGCGGTGCTGAGTTCGGCCGGCGAGATTGGGCTGTCGACCAGTGCCTCGGCCGAGATCGTGGCCCTCTCCGTGGCCGCGGCAGTGTCCATCGCGGCCGGTGCCGACGGTGCCTCGTTCGCCGGTGCCGGTGCCGATTCGTTCAATACCGTCCACAGCACCATCGCCAGTTTCATACGGGGCGGCAGCGCCACGGCAGATGGCCGGATTGCGTTGAGCGCCAATGAAGCCGCCAGCATCACGGCGCGTGTGGGTGCCGGTGCGCTCGCCGGCTCGGTTGGCGGTGCCTCGATCGGCGTCTCGCTGTCCAGTAACACCGTCTCCAGCAGCGTGAGTACGACGATTGACAGTGCCACAGTGAGCTCGACCAATGGCGCCATCGACCTTGCCAGTACTGCCAGCGATACCGTCTTCACCGAGGCCATCGCCACGGCAGTGGCCGTCGCCATCGGCGGTGCCGGTGCGGGCGCGAGCGCCACCTCGACCGTCAGGCCGACGCTGGAAGTGCGCGTCGGCAGCGCCGCCATCCTGTCGGCCAAGGGCAATATCACGTTGTCAGCCACGGCGACCGGTTCCGCTGAAAGCAAGACTGTCGGCGTGGCTGGCGCTCTGGTATCAATCGGCGTAAGTACCGCCAGCGCCAGCGCGGCCAGCGCGGTCAGCGCGCATGTCGATGGCAACATCACTGCCGCGCACGACCTGATCATCACGGCCCATGCCAGTGACAACGCCACCGCCGATGCCTACTCGGCAGCCGGTGGCATTCTGGCTGCCGGTGGCGCGATGGCCTACGCCACGGTCGGCTCGGTCGTCGAGGCCGCCGCCGGGTCCGCGCTGCACAGCATCGTCACCAGCAACGCAGTCACAGTCACGGCCAGTGCCACGCCCAAGGCGATCGCCAATGCCTTCGGGATTGCCGTCGGCGGTATCGCCGTCGGTGTCTCGTCGGCCGATGCCAGCGTCGCCCCGACCGTCATCGCCCATGCCGGCGGCAGCATCACGACCGGCACGCTGACGGTCAGCGCCGCGCAATTGTTAGCCGGCAGCGATGATTCGGCCAAGGCCTATGCCGTGGCATCAAGCGGTGCGCTGATCGGCGTTGCGTCGACCTATGCCCATGCCGGCAATGGCAACAGCCTTCGTCCATCGAGCGTTAGCAGTTACGTCGCCGACAACGCCACGCTGGTCATCCGTGGTGCCACCAGCATCACGGCCAACAGCCAGTCGCAGCAAAATGCCGAGGCGCTCAGCGCCGTCGTTGGCCTGATTGCTGCCGGCACTGCCGGCAGCAAAGCCGAATCGAATACCGTCACGACCGCGTACCTCGGCAGCGGCGTCAGTCTCGCCGGTGCCAGCTTGCGGATCACCGCGCTGGGCAATGACAACAACGTCGCCAATACGGTGGCCGGTAGTGGCGGCGTGCTGGCCGGTGCCGGTGCGCGTGCCGACACCGACAACATCAGCACGACCAGCGCGACTATCCATGACGGCGCGAATAGTCGCCGCATCGTGCTGGGTGCCGACAACCAGTTGCCGATTCTGGTGTCGAGCTCGCACGCCACTTTCGGCACCGGCGACGGCTTGCAGGAGGTCAGTCGCGATCAGACCGTCGATGTCGATCCGGCCCACACGGGCGGTGGCGATACCGGCACCCGCTACCAGTATCTCGGTACCGATGCCGCTGCCACCTACACCACCAACAGCGGCATCCAGACGCCGCAAACCGGTACCACTGTCGACGTCTTCATCGGCTTTGCCGGTGCCGGTGCCGGCGAGATCGGTGCGCGCTATCGCTATGTCGGTCCGGTCGGGGCCGGTTACGCGTCGACGCAGATAGTCGACACGCTCAATGCCGGTGACACGGTCTCGGTCAAAACGGGTATCACGCCGAAGTCCTACAAATACATCGGCCCGTCCGTCAGGGGGGTCGATCTGAGTGCCGCCGTCTACAGCGACACCAGCCTGTGGCAAACCGCCGGCGTCAGCCTGGCGACGCAGGATTACACCGATACCACGCGCTGGGTGCGGGTCGGTCCGGCCCGGTCGGCCACCGCCGCGATCAATCTGGCTACCGAAGATTTCAGCAATACCAGGTACTGGAGCGCCATCGGCATCCTCGACGGCACCGGCAAACTGACCATGTCGGCCGATCACATGGCGGCGTTCAACAGCAACCAGAAAGCCATCGCCGGCGGCGTCATTGCCGGTGCCGGTGCGGTGGCCAACCATGTCGTTACTGCCAGCACCACGGCCGGCGTCGGCGCCAATGTCATCGTGCATGCCAAAGAGATCGCCATCGATGCGACCAGCCATGTCCTCAAGGCCTATCAGCAAAGCGCCAACATCATCGGCGTCACCGGTGGTCTGGCGTCAGCGGCAGGGGCTACCAGCAGCGTGCTGATGACGCTCAATACCATCGTCAATGTCGGTGCCAATGCCTTGCTCGACGTGCGCGGACTGGCCGCGACCGCCGGCGATTTGCATCTTGCCGCGCTCAATGACCTGGTCGTCTATGACAAGGTCACGCTGACCACCGGCGGCGCGCTGGCAGGTGCCGGCGCGTTCTCGACCATCAGGACGCTCAGCGATGTCGCGCGGATCCATATCGGCCAGGGCGCAGCGCTGACCGGCGTGGGCACGGTCAATCTGTCGGCACGCGGGCAGGGCACCGGCTCGGCTACCGTCTCGGCCGAAACCTACGGCGTCGCCACCGTCGCAGTCGCCAAGACCGTGGTCGATATCCGGCCCGTCAACGAGATCCTGATCGACGCCAATGCCGTCGTGCATGCCGATGGCAACCTCAATATCTCGGCCGGTACCAGCATCACGTTTGACCGCGACCAGTACACGCTGAACGCCCGCACCGACACCTTTGCCGGTAGCGCCATTCCGATCAACTTTGTGGATTCGACCGCCACGCTGGCCCAGGTCAATAACATCACGGTCGCCGCCGGCGCGACTCTCGAAACCGCGCGCGACGCCAAGCTGCATGCCGAGCGCCTCGGCTATGCCAACATGACCAGTCGCGCCAAGGCCACCAACTGGGCCAGTGCGATTGCCGACGCGATCAATGGTTCGGAATCGTTCAGCGGATCGCTGTCGAGCGACGCGGTCGGCACCGTCACGATGGATGGCACGATACGCACCGGCATCGCCCGCAACCAGACACTGATACTGAACGACAAGACCAGCAGCGCCGGCGCGCCCC
>AEPR01000301.1 GCA_000195205.2 Oxalobacteraceae bacterium IMCC9480
AGCTTGCAAGGCAAGCCATTCCATATTCTGAATCAGGTACTTGACGGGGCAATCGGTGCCGCCGTGCAAAGTTATGCGACGCAACGTGCGCTGGATGTGCAGACCCGTCGCGAAGATTATCTGGCGTTTGTCGCGCATGATTTGCGTACGCCGCTGAGCGCGATTTCTCTGGCGGCACGCGTGCTGGAGTTGTCAGTGCATGATCCGGCAAAATCGAAGCAGACCGGCCAGATGCTCAAGACCTTGCATCGCAACGTGCAGCACTTGTCCTCGCTGGTCGCCAACATCCTTGATGAAAGTATCAACCTGCAAACCGGGAGCGGCGTCACGCTGAAGTGCCGCCACTTCGACCTGTGGCCACTGGTGGAAGCCTTGATCATCGACCTCAATCCGGTGGCAGGCACGGGCAGCACCCGCCTGCTCAACGAGGTGCCCGAAGACCAGACGATTTATGCTGATGCCAACCTGCTACGGCGCATCCTGCAAAACCTGATCGCCAACGCCATCCATTACACCCCGCACGGCGACGTCACGATTTCGGCCGGTCCATCCGGCGATGGCCTTGGCATCGCATGCACCGTCAGCGATACCGGGTCCGGCATCGCTGCCGACCTGCTCGACAAGGTCTTCGACAAGTTCGAAAGCGATCCGGCCAACGGCAACGGCATGGGACTGGGTCTGGCTATCGTCAAGACCTTTGTCGAAGCGCATGGTGGGACGGTGCGTGTTGACAGCGAGCCGGACCGGGGATCGGTGTTTCGGATTACGTTGCCGGATCGCTGACGCAAGGCACCATCGTGCATTTCTCTCTCCGGGCCATTTTCATGGAACCGGACAATTGACTTCTTCCACCAATCTTCGAATGCGAGCTATCCAGCCAGAGCGGCATGTCGACAATCAACGGGAGAAAACAGTCATGAGCAAAATTGGAGATTTTTTTCAGAGCTTGGGAGATAAATTGGGAAAGGCGTTCGGAGATAGCTTCAAAACATGTCTCTTAGCGCTAAAAGCAGCTGTCAATACGGTTGGTGACACGTTCAAGGGACTAATACAAAGTTCGATTGACCTGATGGAAGCGGTAGCCACTGGCGATATGGAAAAAGCAGGAAAGTCTTTCCTGAAATTGGGCGAAGAAATGGCCAATCTGGCCACCCTGCCCGAAAGCGCCGCTGCAAATGCGGCCATGGAAATGGCAAAAGGCGCAATGAAACTGGCGGGCGGCGCGCTTGGAATGCAGGACCAGCCATGGATGAAGAAAGCGATGGAAAGCATTTCACTGGCAAGTAACTTCACCAGTCTGGGTAACGCTGCCGAATTTATGGGAACTGAAGTCCTGGCCGTCGCGACCGGGGGCAGCAGTCAGATTGTTGACACGGCCAAGGATATCGCGGGCTAGGATCGAACGACGGTCATCCGCGCGACTACGCAACAGCGGCAGGCAAGCGAAAAAGGATCGCTTGCCTGCCGCCTCCCTTATTTGAACACCACCGTCTTCGACCCATTCAACAAAATCCGGTGTTCGACAAACCACTTCACTGCACGCGCCAGCACCACGCATTCGACATCACGGCCAATGGCCGTGAGTGTCTCAGGGT
>AEPR01000300.1 GCA_000195205.2 Oxalobacteraceae bacterium IMCC9480
CGTTCGGCCTGAGCTTGTCGAAGGCGTGCAAAACGGTACGCATTCGACAGGCTCAGGACGAACGGTTATTTGAAGGTGCTCCGCATCAGCAAGTACGGTGCAATAAACACAGGGCATCGCACCACCTTGCTGATCTTTGTCGCAGCAGACTAGCGGCGATGCGTCTTCATCGCCTGCGCTACCTCGCGCTGACCATCGCGGTCGCGCTCGGTGGCGCGTTTGTCGTGCTGCTTCTTGCCTTTGGCCAGGCCGACTTCGAGCTTGATGCGACCACCGACGTAATGCAGGTTGATCGGGACCAGCGTGTAGCCGGAGCGCTCGACCTTGATGATCATCTTCTTGATTTCGGCGGCGTGCAGCAGCAACTTGCGGGTGCGCGTGGCTTCAGGGTGGACGTGGGTCGAGGTCGAGGTCAGGGCGCTGATGTGCGCGCCGAACAGGAACACCTCGTTGTTACGCACGATCACATACGCTTCCTTGAGCTGGACGCGGCCGGCACGGATCGATTTGGCTTCCCAGCCTTGCAGCGAGAGGCCGGCTTCGAAGCGCTCTTCGACAAAGTAATCGTGGAATGCTTTTCTGTTATCAACTATGGTCATGAGGTAAAGATCGATGCGGTCGGTTAGAATTTCGGACTTCTGAGTTGATCAAGCGGTTCAAACAATGGCAGTCGTTCACAAATCCGTTCTTCTGGGCTACAGCGCAGAGCAAATGTTCGCACTGGTAGACAAGGTCGAAGACTATCCCATATTTCTGCCATGGTGTGGCGGTGTCGAAGTCCGCTCGCGCGAAGACAACAAGCTGACCGCGACATTGAGCATCAATTATCACGGCATCCGGCAAACCTTCACCACCGAAAACACCAACCAGCCGCCAAGGCTGATGACGATGCGGCTGGTCGATGGGCCATTCAAATTACTCAACGGCGCCTGGAATTTCAAGCCGCTGCGCAGCGATGCCTGCAAGATCGATTTCGAGCTGCACTATGAGTTTTCGAACCGCCTGATCGAAGGCGTGATCGGGCCGGTCTTCCATATCATCGCCAATAGTTTTGTTGATTCGTTCTGCAAGCGTGCCGAGGTGGTCTATGGCTGAGACGCTGATGCCGGTACAAGTCTGCTACGCGACACCGGACGAACAGCGGCTGGTGTCCTTGCTGCTGCCGGCCGGCAGCACCGTCGCCGATGCGGTGCGCCTGGCGATGCCCGACATCGCTCTTGACCAGCATCGGGTCGGCATCTTCAGCAAGCTGAAAACACCGGAGACCGTGCTGCGCGAGCACGACCGCGTCGAGATCTACCGGCCGCTGCAGGCCGATCCCAAGGACGCGCGACGCAAGCGCGCCAAGGCGACCTGAGCGCCACATACAATGCTGGAAACGTCAGCGACAATCGCTGACTACTTTTCGGGTATTGCGGATTTCGACTTCGCGCTGGTCATCGTTCATCGTGATGCGCTCGCCATTCTTGTCGGTACTGGCGATGCGCATGCCATCTTCAAGGCTGCGCTGATACGCCCGGGCGCGTGCGCAGTTGGCCATCTTGTCGGCCGCTGCGGCTTTTTCATCGGCGGCCTTTTTGTCCTTGTCGGCCTGTTCCATCCGGCGCTGCCGGAAGTCGGCATTGCGCTCGGCAGTGCTCAACGGTGCAGTGGCAGAAGTCGCTGCGGGTTTCGCGGCGGTCGTGCTGTCGGTATCGGCACGGGGTTCGGAGGACGGCTCTTTCAGGATATTTTTGCGGGGTACCGATGCCGGCGGCGGCTGGTCGGAAAACTGTTTTCCGCCTTTGGCATCGAGCCACACGTATTGTGCCGACGCGGCGCCCGAGAACAGCAGGGCGGCAATCACGGCAGCGAATTTCAGCGAGATCAGGTTCATGGTTTCCTTGTTGATCTGGATTAACTGATGGTCACGATTTCGCCATGCTTTGGCAAGCCTGTCAATGCATGCGCCGTGCTTGTTGATGAAGGGCATTGAAACTCCGGCTCCGAAGGGCTTTTCTGTATAATCCGGTTTTGCGCCAATAGGAAATACTATGCGTCTTCTTCAAAAAGCACTCACATTCGATGACGTGCTGCTCGTTCCGGCTTACTCGAACATCCTCCCCAAAGACACCATTCTGCAAACGCGCTTGTCCCGCAACATCATGCTCAACATTCCATTGCTCTCTGCAGCGATGGATACGGTGACTGAATCCCGGCTGGCAATCGCGATGGCGCAAGAAGGCGGCATCGGCATCATCCACAAGAATTTGACCCCGCGTGAACAGGCCCGTGAAGTATCCCGCGTCAAGCGTTTTGAATCCGGTGTCGTGCGCGACCCGATCACGATCCCGCCGAACATGAAGATCCGTGATGTCATTTCACTGTCGGCCCAGCATGGCATCAGCGGCTTCCCGGTGGTCGAAGGCAAGATGGTCATCGGCATCATCACCAACCGCGACCTGCGCTTTGAAGAAGAACTCGATGCAGAAGTCCGCGCCAAAATGACCGTGCGCGAAAAGCTGGTCTTCGTCAAGGACGGTGCTGAATTGTCCGAAGCAAAACGCCTGATGAACAAGCACCGTCTTGAGCGCGTGCTGGTGGTCAACGATGACTTCGAATTGCGCGGCCTGATCACCGTCAAGGACATCCAGAAATCCACCGAACACCCGTTCGCCTGCAAGGACGTGCACGGCAAGTTGCGCGTCGGTGCAGCGGTCGGCGTCGGTGCCGACAATGACGAGCGCATCGAATTGCTGGCTGCGGCCGGCGTCGATGTGGTCGTGGTCGATACCGCCCACGGTCATTCGCAAGGCGTGCTGGATCGCGTCAAATGGGTCAAGACCAACTTCCCGCATATCGATGTCATTGGCGGCAATATCGCCACCGCAGCGGCGGCAAAGGCGCTCGCCGACTACGGCGCTGATGGCGTCAAGGTCGGCATCGGTCCGGGCTCGATCTGCACCACCCGCATCGTCGCCGGTGTCGGCGTGCCACAAATTTCAGCGATCTCGAATGTTGCGCAAGCGCTCAAGGGCACCGGAATTCCGTGCATCGCCGACGGCGGTATCCGCTTCTCGGGCGATATCTCGAAGGCACTGGCCGCAGGTGCTTCCAGCGTCATGATGGGCAGCATGTTCGCCGGTACCGAAGAAGCACCGGGCGAAGTGATTCTGTTCCAGGGCCGCAGCTACAAGTCCTATCGCGGCATGGGCAGCATGGCCGCGATGGCCGATGGCTCTGCCGACCGGTATTTCCAGGATGCAGGTAGCGGCAACGACAAGTTCGTGCCCGAAGGCATCGAAGGCCGCGTCGCCTACAAGGGCAGCGTGCTGGCGATTCTGTACCAGCTGGTTGGCGGCGTGCGCTCATCGATGGGCTATTGCGGTTGCGCGACCATCGAGGAGCTGCGCGAAAAAGCCGAGTTCGTCGAGATCACCTCGGCCGGCATGCGCGAATCGCACGTCCACGATGTGCAGATCACCAAGGAAGCCCCGAACTATCGGGCCGAGTAATTGCTCCTTGTTGTTGTCCGGCAGGGCTGGCGGATTTCCGTACAGCCCTGCTGACGTTTTATTGACCCGTATTTTTTGCCGAGCTAGCCATGCATTCCAAAATTCTGATCCTCGATTTCGGTTCCCAGGTAACCCAGCTGATTGCGCGCCGCGTGCGCGACGCGGGCGTGTTTTCTGAAGTCTTTCCGTACGACGTTAGCGACGAGTTCGTGCGCAACTACGGTGCCGCCGGTGTGATCCTGTCGGGCGGGCCTAACTCTGTGATTGACGGCGATACACCGCGCGTGCCGCAAGCCGTGTTCGAACTTGGCGTGCCGGTGTTCGGTATCTGCTACGGCATGCAGGCCATGGCCGAGCAGCTCGGCGGCAAGGTCGAGAACGGCACCGTGCGCGAGTTCGGTTACGCCGAAGTGCGGGCGCGCGGCCATACCGGACTGCTCGATGGCATCAGCGACTTCACCACGGACGAAGGCCACGGCATGCTCAAGGTCTGGATGAGCCATGGCGACAAGGTCACCGAACTGCCGGCCGGCTTCAAGCTGATGGCCTCGAACGAGAGCTGCCCGATCGCTGCGATCGCCGATGAAACGCGGCATTTCTATGCAGTGCAATTCCATCCCGAAGTCACCCACACGATCCAGGGCAAAGCCATCATCGGCCGTTTCGTGCACGAGATTTGCGGCTGCAAATCGGACTGGAACATGCCCGATTACATCGCTGAAGCAGTGGCCTCGATCCGCCAGCAAGTCGGCAGCGATGAAGTCATTCTGGGCTTGTCCGGCGGCGTCGACAGCAGTGTTGCAGCTGCGCTGATCCATCGCGCCATCGGTGACCAGCTGACCTGCGTGTTCGTCGACCACGGTCTGCTGCGCCTGAACGAAGGCGACATGGTCATGGACATGTTCGCCACCAATCTTGGCGTCAAGGTCATCCGTGTCGATGCCACCGACCAGTTCATGGGACACCTCGCCGGCGTCACCGATCCCGAAGCCAAGCGCAAGATCATCGGTCGCGAATTCGTCGAAGTGTTCCAGGTCGAATCGGCCAAGCTGAAGAATGCCAAATGGCTGGCGCAGGGCACGATTTATCCGGACGTGATCGAAAGCGCCGGCAAAGGCAAGAAGGGTCACACGATCAAGAGCCATCACAACGTCGGTGGCCTGCCCGAAACACTGAACCTGAAATTGCTCGAGCCATTGCGTGAACTGTTCAAGGATGAAGTACGGGCGTTGGGCGTGGCGCTCGGTTTGCCAGCGACGATGGTGTACCGCCATCCGTTTCCGGGCCCGGGCCTGGGCGTGCGCATCCTCGGTGAAGTCAAGAAGGAATACGCCGACCTGCTGCGCCGTGCCGATGCGATCTTCATCGACGAGCTGCGCAATTGCACGCTCGACCTGCCGGCCGGCATTGACCAGCAAGGCATCGTCAAGAACTGGTATGAAGGCACCAGCCAGGCGTTTGCGGTGTTCCTGCCGGTGAAGTCGGTCGGTGTGATGGGCGATGGCCGGACCTATGAATATGTGGTCGCATTGCGCGCGGTGCAGACGCAGGATTTCATGACCGCGCACTGGGCGCATCTGCCGCACGAACTATTGGGTCGCGTATCGAACCGGATCATCAACGAAGTGCGTGGCATCAACCGCGTGGTCTACGATATTTCGGGTAAGCCGCCGGCGACGATTGAGTGGGAGTAAACCAATTTTCTAAATTATTGATTTTATTAAGTTAAATGAATGCCATTGATGATCATATTGCATCATCAATGGCATTTTTCGTGGTGTTGAGCGAGGTATCAAAAAATGAGTGCACCGATACCAATGACGCATGCGTTAACACGTATGGTGTTCGTCCGAGGCCAACGAATTCGGCGATTCGAACCACTTCGTATCGTTCTCTCGGTAGAAGACACTGACTGTTCTGCAGCGATCGCGGGACTTCACCTCCGGCAAACCAATGTCAGCTCAATAATGGATCTGAACCCCTGAGACGCCGGATTGATCGGGTTCAGCGTTTTCGCTGTCTGACTGGTCGCAGCGGTGAAATTATAAATCGAACAAGCTGGCTAAGCCCTCAATCTAGATGAATCGTACTTTCAAGCCCCTGACAACACCCTCCAGCAAAGACGATGCATTCGGCTTGGCCTGGGGGGAGTGCTTCGACGAATCCGGCTTCAGCTGGGATGAACTCCTACAGTCACAGCGCATTCTCATCGTTTCAGAGGCCGGTGCCGGCAAGACGTATGAGTGCGAGTCGAAGGCGAAGGATCTCTTCGCTCGGGGGGAGCCAGCGTTCTTCCTGTCTCTCGAAAGCGTTGCATCCGCCGGCGTCGTCGCCACGCTTTTCGAGGATGAGCGCGAGCGTTTCACCAATTGGTTGGCGTCCTCATCGCAACTTGCCTACTTCTTCCTCGACTCGATCGACGAACTTCAACTCGTTCATCGTTCCTTCAAGGACGCGCTGCGGCGATTCGCGCATGACATTCGGGGCGCATTGGGACGTGCCACGGTGGTCATTACCGCTCGCCCCGTGCCCATTGATCGCCAAGCGTTCAAGGACGTCCTACCCGTATCGGCACCAGTGCGGCATGAAGATTCGCAAAATGAGTTCATCCGTATCGCCATGGATGGCCCCGGCAAGACCAGGGAAGACGGGCCGCCCTCCAGCCGCGAGGTCGAACTGCTACCTCTGACCGGTGCCGAGATCATTGAGTTCGCGCGATCCCGAGGTGTTAAAGCCCCTGAGGCCTTGCTGGCAGCCATTGACGCCAAACACGCCAGAGAGTTCGCTCGCAAGCCGCAGGATCTGATCGAACTTTGCGATGACTGGCGAGAGCATGGGGTGCTTCGTGCGCACTTCGAGCAGATCAAGTCCCATGTATGTACGCGACTCGCTGCCCGCCCCGATCGGCGAGAGAAGGCAGAGCTTTCACCTGCTACGGCGCAGAAAGGCGCGCAGCGGCTTGCGCTCGCGGTCATCCTGAGCCGGCGCCTAACCATCCGGTACAGCGCTGGTTCGGATGGAGACGCATCTGGCGCCGCACCGATCGATCCGCGTGAGCTGCTGGCCGACTGGGGCCCTAACGAGCTGTTGACACTGTTGGAGCGCCCAATCTTTGCCGAAGGCGGATACGGCAGAGTGCGGTTCCACCATAGGTCAGTGATGGAGTTTCTCGCGGCACGCCAGATTCATGACTTGATCGAGGCAGGCTTGCTGACCCAGTCCGCCGCTGGCCGCATGTTGTTTGGACTCACGGGCTCGAACGAGACGATCCTTCGACCGTCGATGAGGCCCGTGGCTGCGTGGCTTGCCTTGCTGCGGCCCGATATGTTCGAGCGAATGGTAAAGATCGAGCCAGATGCCCTGTTGATACAGGGCGACCCGGAGTCGCTTACGGATCTCCAGCGCGAGCGCGCGTTGATCGGCTTTGTGGCGCGATACGGCAAGGGGCAGTGGCGTGGTCTTGAAGTGCCGAATCTGCAAGTGGCGAGGCTAGCGCAACTGGGCCTCTCCGGCACGGTGCAATCTGCCTGGTCCGCGGGTGTTGAGGCGCCTGAGGTCCGGGAACTGCTGCTCCGGCTTGTAAGCGCCGGCCGGCTGCAGGCATGCGCGGACCTCGTTGCAGGCGTCGCAGCAGACGCAACCTGCAGCGATCGCGAGCGGTTCGAGGCATTGCTCGCGCTTGCGGTATTGGGTGATTCTCGCCTTGCATCGATGGTCGATGCGATCGTCACACTGGCGCCGAACTGGTCAGAACGACTTGCGTGTTCGGTCGTGACAATGCTGTATCCGGAGCACGTTACCGAAGCCCAACTGGTCCAGCTCTTGGCGCGAGTTCGCAGCGAAAAGAGGGACTGCGGGGGCTACGCAGACAGCGTCGCCCGGGTTATTCAGAAGGCCGAGCTAAGCCAAGCCCGCCTTGAAGCCTTGTTGCCTGATGTGCTTCAGCTTGCACGCGAGGGCCTGTCGCCGGTCGAGGAGGAGTTTCAAGACACTGATGGGCGGCTGGAAATGTCGAGCATCCTGCGCTCGCTCTGTCTCCGATTGCTGGAGCTCGGAAGCGTCAGCGAGACACTGATTGAAGCCTCGGTTCTGGCCATGCGGTCGGCCGACGCTTCCTCTGGCTTGAAAAAGGTTAAACGGAGCTGCGCGCGCTGCTAGACGCGCTGGCCGTCGATTGGCGACCGCGGGTTTTCGAGGCAGATCTGGCCTGCCTGGAATCGCTTGGCGGCGATCGTAGTGCCAGGTATCGACTGGTTCGCATCGTCTATGAAGGAGCACTGAACTACACGTTGGAGCGGGACGGCCCGTGGATAGAGACAGCGCTTGCGGATGCACAGGTGTCGCCGGAGCGTCGAGCGGTTCTGCTGCACTTGGCCGCGCAACTGTACCCGATCAAGGGAGGCCTCAAAGACGGCGCAGGCGCACTTCGCGTGGCAGTGGCTGACTCGACAGTGCTGACAGACGAGTTGAACTCGATCGTTGCGTCGAGCGAGCCGAACACCCAGCTCCTGCAGATGCGCGAGGAACAGCGAAAGCGGGAAGAGCGTCAGGCCAAGAAGCGCGCCGATGAGAAGAATGCATGGGCCCAGATCAGGCGAGAACTGGCTGAACAGCCCGCGCTGGCGCTAGGGCCCGGCCGTAGGGACAGCACGATCTGGAATCTTTGGCTGGTCCTGCGCAAGCTGGGCAGCAACGGCGACGAGGGACGATGGGATCGTGCGTTCCTGATCTCCCAGTTCGGAGGTGACATCACAGACAGGCTGAGGCGCGACTTGATGGTCTATTGGCGCAGCCTGCGACCGACGGTTCGACGTGAGCGTCGCGTTGGAGAGGAGAACACCTATCCCATAGTGTGGTCGATCGGTCTCATGGGCATCTATGCAGAAGCGGAAGATCCCCTCTGGGCGACCAAGCTGCAGCGCAGTGAAGCAGAGCTGGCTGCTCGCTATGCCTTGCTGGAGCTGAACGGCCTGCCCAGTTGGCTTGACAGCCTCGCAAAGGCCAACCCCACTGAGGTTGAGACCGTCATCGGCACGGAGCTGTTCGATGAGTTGCTCGCCTCAGGCGGCGAATCGGGCTGGCACTCGAGGGTTCTGCAGTCCCTGCGGAACAGCACCCAGGAAGTAGCACAGTTGCTTTTGCCTCGTCTCGACTGCTGGTTCGCATCGTCGGGCTCGGCGCTGATGCAGCTTCCGCATTCGCCGTCGAACGAACAGAAGCTGTCCCAGGTTGTCCGCGTGCTGCTGACGCATGCCGGCCCTGAGATCACAAGACGCCTGGAGAAACTGGCCGCGGCGCAAGTGCGGGCTGCCGGCACCGGTCCGTATTTGCCTTTCTGGCTGCCTGTCTTGTTCTCATTAGCGCCGTTGCGCGGTGCGGAGAGCATGCTCCCCATTCTGGCGTCACTTCCCGTGGAGCCCAACGGGGAAGCAGTTCACATCATCGGTTCACTGTTCAATGAGCGGACTGGATTCGGATCGGCTGATTGGGCCTCGAAGCTGGCGCCCACCCAGCTACTCCGACTGACGCTCGAGTTTCATCGGCACGTGAGATCGGAAGATGACCCCGTGCACGAGACGGCCTATTCGCCCGGGGCGCGTGATGCTGCCGAGAACGGGCGTCGGTACATCTTCGATGTGCTGATGAAGGCGAGCGGACCGGAGGCTCTCAGCGCAAAGCTCGCTCTCGCGGCCGATCCGCTATTCGAGCGCTTGCGAGATCGCGTCGCGGCGTTGGCACAGGATCGTCTTGCCGCGGAGATCGATACCAGCGCCTGGACACCGACGGAGGTGGCCACACTTCTCACCCGCAAGGAGCTTTCACCCAAGACCACAAGCGACATGGCGCAGTTGCTGGTCGATCGGCTGGACGATCTTCAGGAACTGTTACTCAAGGACACAGGGCCGCGGGCCGGCTGGGCGTCGATCGACGACGAGAACACGCTGCGGCCCATGATCGCGCGTGAACTGGAGGTTGCCTCGCGAGAGGCCTACACCGTTGACCAGGAAGCTGTGACCGCTGATGGCAAGGAGACCGATATTCGTCTGAGAGCTGTTTCGGGGTACCAGGCGACCATCGAACTGAAGGTCGGAGAGAAGAAAAGATCCGCGCGAGAACTATGCGACACGATCGACGACCAGTTGGTCAAGAAGTACATGGCTCATCGGGACGCACGTACGGGCTGTTTACTCGTATCGGTGGCCGACCCGGACAAGTACTGGCGCCACCCCGAGACAGGCGAACGGATCGATCGCTTTGGCTTACAGGCGCTCCTTCAGGCGAAGGCCGAGGCGGCTCAGCAGCGTCTTGGAGGCGATGTACGAGTTATCGCTCGCGTCCTTGATCTTGTGCCGCGCCTGTCTACGGAAAAGCAGGCTGGCGGCGCTGTGCGATAACCTTATACGGAGACCTCTATGGCAGAACGTATCGTTTCGCCGCGAGAGTGGCTGCAGACCAATGACCTCGATACTCATCGTCTCGGCACGAGCTACTCCTTCCTGTTCGTGCTTCCATATAGCCAGCAATCAGTAGAGATCGCCGGGTCATCTTGATGTGTCACGGCTGAGACCCGTCGTCGATAAAATATTTCCGTTCACCTAGGAAGGGGCTGGCTTACCTCGAACAAGGCAGGGCGAAAGGCAAGGTGGTAGTGCCGCTCGTGGCTCATGGGCTCTCCTGAAATGAAATAATCTCAATGTAGTATTTTTCATGGTGTGCGACGATGCCCTGCTGATAGCGTACTGTTTTTAAAGTGCTTTCTTCCTTTGTTGATATTCGAGTGGGAGTAAGCACTCTGCAGGGAGGTCTTTTATCCACTCCCTGCCAGATCGTCTTGACCCCTGATTCGCGGTAGCTTTTTCTTGCCAGGAAGCCACCCGGAAAGGCAAGCTCGCGCAGTATGTCGTCGAGGTGTGGCATCGCCGGTAGCACCTTTTCAGACCTGCATACGTGCATTGATCAGAATCCCGATTATCCAGCGGGCCGGTACCAGTCGATCGGTGACCTGCTGCGCTGCGCCGATGCGATCTTCATTGCCGCAGCCGTCCAAAGGCTCTCGGAGCTCGCTGATGCTCACGCTGCCAATACATGAAACTATCGCATCATCGTCCGGAAGCTTGGGTCATCCAGAGAGTGACCGCCGGAATCGCGCTAAGGATGATGCATACTCACCTCACGCCGAAACGCGCTCAAGAGACGAAACACCAATGAGCGACTGAATTCCAGCCTAGTTCGCACCCTCCACGATGTGCCGTTATGAGACACTCGGGCAGATTACATTGAAAGAGCCCGCCCTATGTTGACCGCACCGACGCCATTAAACGAACCGGAGCGCTTGCGGGCACTGGAGCAGCTAGACGTCCTCGACTCCGCGCCCGAGCGCGAATTCGACGCGCTGGTGGCAATTGCTGCCCTGGTGTGCGGCGTCCCGATATCGCTGGTCAGCCTGATCGACCATGACCGACAGTGGTTTAAGGCCAATGTGGGCCTGCCCGGCGTGACCGAGACGCCCCGTGACGTGGCGTTCTGTGCCCACGCGATCTTGGGCGATGGCATCTTCGAAGTACCCGATACCTTGGCCGACCCGCGCTTTGCCGACAACCCGCTGGTGGTCACGGATCCCGACATCCGTTTTTACGCCGGTGCCACGCTGCGCTTGAGCGACGGTGCTCACGTCGGCACGCTGTGCGTGATCGACCGGGTGCCCCGCCAGCTCAGCGAGCAACAGCGCGAGGCGCTGCGCCTGCTGTCGATTGCTGCTGTCCAGGCGCTGGAATCACGTCGCATGGCACGGGCTTTCGCGGCCAGTGAAACTCGTTTTCGCACTCTCAGCGAGTCATCGCCGTTAGGCGTGTTCGCCACCGATGCGGCCGGTGCCTGCACTTACACTAACGCGCGCTGGCAAGCCATTTACGGTCTGAGCGAGGCTGAGGCCCTAGGCGACGGCTGGAGACACGTACTGCATCCCGACGACAAGACCGCTGTCTTCGCCCACTGGCAGGACTCAGCGGCGCTGAAGCAAGAATTCGACATGGAGTTCCGGATCTGCCGCCACGATGGCACGGTGCGTCATGTGCGCTCTGTTGCGCGTGCCTTGCTGGATGGCGATGACGGGGTCACCGGCTACGTGGGTTCGGTGGAGGACATCACCGAGCGCTTGCAGTCGCGCCGGGCACTCGACGAAGAACGCGAGCGCCAGGCAGCGATCATTCAAGGCACTGGTGCGGGCACCTGGGAATGGAACGTTCAGACCGGCGAGACACGCTTCAATGACCGCTGGGCCGAGATTGTCGGGGTTACCCTGGATGAGCTTGCCCCCACCACTATCCAGACCTGGGCCGATTTTGCCCACCCCGATGACGTGGCGCGATCCAATGCACTGCTTCAGAGTCACTTTACGGGCGAGACGCCGTACTACGAGTGCGAAGCGCGCATGCGCCACCGGAGCGGCCACTGGGTCTGGGTGCTCGCTCGCGGCAAGGTGCTGACTCGCAACGCCGAGGGCCAGCCCGAGTGGATGTTCGGCACCCACCTGGACATTACCGTGCGCAAGGTTCAGGAAGACCGGTTGCGTAAGAGCGAGGAATTGCTCAACCGCACCGGCGCGCTGGCCCAGGTCGGGGGCTGGGAGGTGGACATTGCCAGCGGCAGCATCCATTGGTCCGAGCAGACCTGTCGCATCCACGGTCTGGAGCCGGGCTACCAGCCTCAGCTAGCCGAGGCAATCAACTTCTATGCACCGGAAGCCCGTCCCATCATCGAGGCGGCCGTAGCGCAGTCCATGGCCGGCGGCACGAACTGGGACCTGGAGCTACCGCTCATCCAGAAGGGCGGTTGCAGGATCTGGGTGCGTTCGGTGGGCTATGCGGAGTTCGAGGGCGAAAAGCCTGTGCGGCTGTTCGGCGCATTCCAAAACATCACCCAGCGCGTTCACGATCGCCTGGCTCTAGAAGCCGCTCAACAGAGCGTCACGCTGGCGACCGAAGCCGGTGGCATCGGGGTGTGGGAGCTGAACGTCCAAACCGGCGTCCTTACCTGCGATGCACTGATGTACTCGCTATACGGTCTGTCTGAGGGATTGGGGACGGACGTCTACGAGCTCTGGGCTCGCCACCTTCATCCCGCCGATCGAAGCCGGGCCGAGCTGGAGTTCAAGTCTTCCTTGAAAAGCGGTGCTGACTTTCGCTCCGAGTTTCGTGTGATCTGGAGCGACGGCTCCGTGCACTTTCTCTGTTCCGCCGGCAGTTTGACGCGTGACGCCGCGGGCCAGGTTCTGCGCATGGTGGGCGTGAATTGGGATGTAACGCCACTGCGCGAGCTCGCCAACCAACTGGTCGAACAACACGAGCTCCTGCGCGTGACTCTGCAGTCGATCGGCGACGCGGTGATCACCACCGACGCGCACAGCCAGGTGACCTGGTTGAACCCGGTGGCCGAGCGCATGACCGGCTGGCTTTCCGGCGAAGCGCTCGGACGGCCACTGACCCAAGTCTTCCACATCGTCAACGAAGAAACGCGCCTACCCACCGAGAATCCCGTGGCCACCTGCCTGGCGCAGGGCAAGATCGTGGGCCTGGCCAACCACACGGTGCTTATTTCGCGGAATGGTGACGAGTTCGGCATCGAGGACTCCGCCGCGCCGATCCGCAACCCCAGTGGCGACGTGCTCGGCGTCGTGCTGGTCTTTCACGACGTGACCGAACAGCGGCGCCTGTCCGGCGAGATGAGCTACCGCGCCACGCACGACGCCCTCACGGGACTGGTCAACCGGGCCGAGTTCGAGACCCGGTTGCGCCGCACGCTGGACAAGGCCCACGAGGAAAGCAGCGAGCATGCCCTGCTGTACATCGACCTCGACCAGTTCAAGCTCGTCAACGACGCCTGCGGACATTCGGTGGGCGACCAGCTTCTGCAGCAAGTGGCCAAGCTGCTGCGCGAAGCCGTGCGTGCGCGCGACACGCTGGCCCGTCTGGGGGGTGACGAATTTGCGGTCATCCTGGAGCACTGCCCGGCCGACCAGGCCCAGCGCGTGGCACAGCAAATTTGTGACCGCATGGAGGAGTTCAGGTTCCTGCACGACGAGCGCCGTTTCCGGATCGGCACCAGCATCGGCCTGGTGCCGGTGGACAACCGCTGGGCCAACACGGCCGCCGCCATGCAGGCGGCAGACACCTCGTGCTACGCCGCCAAGGAGGCGGGCCGCAACCGCGTGCATGCCTGGTTCGACACCGACCAGGCCATGCATGCACGCCATGGCGAAATGCAGTGGGCCACACGGCTGGAGCAGGCGCTCGATGAAGACCGGTTCGTGCTCTATGCGCAGCGCATCGAAGCCCTTGGCGAGGGCTCCACGGGGTTGCACGCGGAAGTGCTGATCCGCTTGCTGGACAGCGATGGCAGCCTGATTCAGCCGGGGGCCTTCCTGCCGGCTGCAGAGCGCTTCCACATGGCCACGCGCATCGACCGCTGGGTACTCAAGCGCGCCATGCAGCAGATCCAGGCCATGCCGGATGTGAATGCTCTCGACACGCTGTGCATCAACCTGTCAGGGCAGTCGGTGGGCGACCGGGCGTTTCACCGGCATGCCATCGACGCGTTGACCGAAGCCGGCAGCGCGGTCTGCGAGCGCATCTGCCTGGAGATCACGGAGACCGCCGCTGTCACCAACATGGCGGATGCCGCGATCTTCATCGAACAGGTCCGCGCTCTCGGGGTCAGGGTGGCGCTCGACGACTTCGGGGCCGGGGCGTCGTCGTTCGGCTACCTGAAGACCCTCAAGGTCGATCTGCTGAAGATCGACGGTAGCTTCATCCGCGACGTGATCGACGACCCGCTGGACGACGCCGCGGTGCGCTGTTTCGTTGACGTGGCCCGGGTGGTGGGGGTCAAGACGGTAGCCGAGTTCGTGGACCGGCCGGAAGTGCTGGCGCGCGTGCGCGAGATCGGCATCGACTACGCGCAAGGGTTCTTGCTGCACAGACCCGAGCCGGTCGAGAACCTGTTCGGCGCTGCCGCGCGACTCGCGCGGGTCTGATCAACGTAGCCGTCGCTCATTCAATGTTGCTGGCAGAGCGGAGCTAGTTACATGTAGCACTTACATTCAATAGCGATCCAGCGGGCCGGTACCAGTCGATCGGTGCAACGATGGCTTCAGCCGTAGTAGTGCTGTGGTTGTCGAGCAAGCAGTCGACTGGTGGTATGACGAAGCCCCTTAAAGCGTCCG
>AEPR01000299.1 GCA_000195205.2 Oxalobacteraceae bacterium IMCC9480
TTGATCTCTACCGGACTGCCGCAAGACGTGGTGCGCCAACTCACGGTGGCGGTCGCCGGACGGGATGCCGAGGCAGCCAATTACGTGCATTGGGGCATGTCACTACAGGACCTGTCCGATACCGCGCTGGTGCTGCAATTACGGGTGGCGCTCGATGGCATCGAGGCGGACCTCGCCCGTTTCGTGGCGGTGCTGGCCGAGTTTGCCGAACGTCACCGGCATACGGCGCAGGTCGGGCGGGTTGGTTTGCAGCACGGTTTGCCGATTACTTTCGGCCTGAAGACGGCCGGCTGGCTCGATGCCATGCTGCGCCACCAACAACGCCTGCAGGCGCTGCGGGTACGCTTGCTCACCTTGCAGTTTGGCGGTGCCACCGGCACGCTCGCCAGCCTGGGTGATGCCGCCTTGCCGGTCGCCACTGCGCTGGCGGCAACACTGGATCTGAGCTTGCCCGACATACCCTGGCATGGCCAGCGCGATCGCTTCGCCGAGGTCGCCACCACGCTGGGCCTGCTGGCCGGATCGCTTGGCAAGATTGCCCACGACATGATCCTGCTCACTCAGACAGAAGTGGCCGAGCTGGCTTTTCCGGTGATGCCATCGACCGGCTGGTCGGCCACGCTGGCGGCGACGCAGCAAGTGCCGGCGCTGGTGGCGGCCATGCTGGCGGTGATGCTGCCGGATCATGAGGGCGAGGTCGACGAGAACGACGATGCGGCAGCGCGTCTGCTGCCGCAAATCGTCGCGCTGTGCGCCGGTGCATTGGAGCAATTGCAGCGGCAGGCGGGCAGCATGAAAGTCGACGCGGCGCGCATGCAGGCCAACCTCGCACTGACGCGTGGTCGCCTCCTTGCCGAGCCACTGACACTGGCGCTGGCCCGCAAGATCGGCAGGCAACCGGCCGAGGCGCTGGTGCGGCAGGCCAGCGCGCATGCGGCGCAAAGCGACCAGGCCTTGCGCGACGTGCTTGATCAGTACGGTGTGGTCAGCCTGCATTTCAGTGCCCTCGAACTCGACCGCTTGCTTGAGCCGGCCAGCCACAGCGGCCAGTCGGCCAGTTTCGTTGACCGGGTCTTGCAGAGCTGGCAGCAGTCCTCCGGGACGCCCGCAGTGGTCGAGCCGGCGTGCGCCAGCTTTGCGGCCGGCCCCACACAACTGCACTACCGGATGGATGGTCCTCCGGACGCACCCTGGCTGGTGCTGTCGAATGCGCTGGGTACCGCACTCGATCTCTGGGAGCCGCAGATGCCGCTCCTGTCGGAGCATTTCCATGTGCTGCGTTACGACACGCGTGGCCATGGACAGTCGGTCATGCGCGATGGTGCGACGGCATCACTGGCCGACCTGGGCGATGACGTGATCAGCCTGATGGATCACCTCGGCATTGCACGCGCGCATTTTTGTGGCAGTTCGCTGGGTGGCATGATCGGGCTCTGGCTGGCGATCCATCATCCCGGCCGTATCGAACGGCTGGTAGTGTGCAATGCCGCGCCGTTATTGGGACCCCCGTCGGTCTGGGATGGCTGGATCGAGCAGATCCGCCAGCAGGGTGTCAAAGCCATCGTCCCGGCGTTTGTCGAGCGCTGGTTCACACGTGACTTCGAGCGCCATGCGGCGCATCAGGTCGGGGTCGTGCAGGCGATGCTGCTGCAGACATCGCCGGCCGGGCTCATTGCAGGCTGTACTGCGATACGCGACATGGATTTGCGCAGCAGCCTGCCTGACATCAATGTGCCTACCCTTGTCATCGGTGGCAAGCGCGACCGCATGACGCCACCGGCACAAACCCGGCGCTTAGCCGCGCACATCAACGGCGCCAGTTACGTCGAGCTCAATGCAGGGCATTTGCCGAATCGGGAGGTGGCACAACGCTTCAACGCCGAGCTGACGGATTTTTTGCTGGCGGATCCGGCCTTGTCGTAGCCGCCGGATGTCAGGGCACCCAATTCCGGCCTTTCGACCGTATCTGGCCCCTGCCAATGCTGCTCGCGCGTGGTTCCTGGTGCCTTGCCGGCCGGGCATCCTGTTCATGACCGTGATGATGCTGGCGATGGCGCCGGTCGGAGCGACTTGCCAGGCTTGCAGTCGCGGTTCTGCTCGGTATGTCGAGACTGGATAATTGACGATTGAGTTGCGAAGCCGTCGACACAGGAGACTGTGCGCCCTCGCTGGAGCTGGTCAGCAGCTCGCCTTTTTCATTCACGTATCCCTTGGCATCCTTGCGCGCAAGATCCCGGTTGGTGATTTCCTTGCTTAACTCCAGAAAATAGTCGGGGTCTTTTTCTTCGTACTCGGCCAGCATCCAGCGTCGCAATTCCTTGGGCCGAAGGTTGTCTGCGGCCGGATTGGAGAGCAGGTCAGTCATGCCCGGCAAGATATGCTGCTTGAATTTCTTGCAGTGTTCGCGCCCGCCGCGAATGACACGTTCGTAATTGGTGACAAGGATTTTTTGCAGCACGTCCTCGGACAGTTTCTTGAACAGACCATCCGGTGCATCGTAGATGGCATACGTTTGCCCCAGCACCTGCGCGTCATGCGGGGCCAGCGCGTCCGAACCCATGATGAAGCGCTCAGGATGGTTGTTGATGACGGCAGCGACCTTGTCGGGGTCGAGTTTGCTGGCGATCCGGCTCCAGGACAGATCGATCATCAGATTGGGAAACCGGTGCAGCATCGAATCGATGTTGTCATAGTGCTTTTCCGGAACCGGGCCAAACCGGCTGATCCCGCCAAAGTGGGCCCAGATGATGGTCGTGTCCTCGACCTGGCCATCACCGAGCAATCTCATCATGCCATTGAGGTTGGACGGATGGCCCGGCCTGATATCTTCAGGAATGGCCGTGTCGACATCGCAATGCAAGGTCATCGGCATGCCGGTCAGTCCGACCATCTCGATGAGTGTGCAAAACGGCTTGATGTGACTTTTCAGGTGCGCCTGGCTTTCATGCGGCAACAGGTGCATGACGATTTCCTTGGCCAGCGTGACTTCACCGACCAGCGAAAAAGGTACGTCGTTGTCGGCAATTTTCTGGAACAGGGAAAAGTGGGCGCGTGGGTCACCGAGGTGCAAGCCGGTGATGGAAAGATCGATACGTTCTTTCTGGTCGTCAGTGAGCTTGTTGTATTCGGCGGCTTGCACCCAATCGACTTCCGAGTTGACATACAGCTCCACCTTCTTTTTCATCTCCAGGATTTTCTCCCGGCTGAGCGTGTCGTCGTTGTTGAACATCGATGGTTCAAGGTAATAGGTTTCGCCGCAAGAGGTCGCCATATCCATGTAGCGCCGGTCCGACTGCAGTGAGATCACATTGGTCGGAATGCGCATGGCCACAAAATTTTTGACGTTGTTTTCATTCGCCATCTGGATCATTTTCAGCAGCGTCGGCCCTTTCTGATGGTAGCCGGACGGATGCAAGTGACCATCGCAGCTGACGCGCATCGGCACTTTTCCTGTTGGTGATTGCACGCTTGCCGTGCTGTCGGTGGCGCCGGGAGAGTAGGGCGTTGGCGTGAATTTTCCGTTGACGTCGTCGCGCTGCAAGGGCGTGCCCAGGTCGTGAAATTCATTGTGCAGCACGACGATTTTTTTATACTGGTTTCTGCTGAGATTACTTATTTGAGGCATGGTGATCTATCCGTATTGAGGGTTGGTGCGCACGCGCATTGCGGCGTCGTGAGTTGCGTGTTGCCGTGGTCCGATGCGGCCGGCGCGATGGTGCTTGTTGAAGTAGTTGGCCCGGTGCGCCATGGAGCGCAACAGCGCCAGCAAGCGCTCGGGCGTCTGCGCCGGGAGGGAAATCTTTTCGATCATGACGACGCTGTCGTGCTTGGCCGAGACACTGAATGTGCTTTCGCGACTGCTGAGCATCAGCATGTTTTCTTGCAGCATCAGCGGATACAGCGCGGCTTGCTGTTCCAGATCGAGCTGGCCGAAATCGGCATACAGAAAGAGGGCATCGGGATCGGCTTTGGGCTTGTAGGTCAAGGCAAAGGTGACCCCTTCGAAAGTGATGCCGCCGCCATCGATAATCTGTTGCGGGTTGGCATACCGGGTCAGGCTGCATAGCCCCTGGATCAGCTGTTCGAATTCGGTGTGCATGAGGTCCTCGCTTACCGGGTTGCGGAGCGGTTCAGCCCGCTCTCAACGCAGTGAGTGATGCAAGCCGCAGTCCGGTTCCATCGCACCGGAAAGAAAATCGTGGCAGGAACCCGCTCAACGGTTTGGTGACCCATCAGCACGCAGCAAGCCAGCCAGGGAGATCCGATGAAGCAGCAGTTCGAAGCCGTTGTCCGCGCCTTTTGCGAGGCCGAAAAGTTCAGCCAGCCGGAGCGCTTGCTGGAAGGCGGGTCGGTGGAGTTGCACGGGGTGGAGTTTTCATTGATGTACGAAGAAGAGATTGCCGTCGATGCGATGCATTTGCGCGTGGTCTTCGGCAATGCGCCGCTCAAGGATGAGACGGCCATTTATCGCGCGCTGCTCCACGACAACCATGTCGGCTACTGCGGCAATGGTCCCGGATTTTGCGTCTCGCCCGCGTCGGGACTGGTGCTGTACCTGCTGAAAATGCCGCTGTGTGACGCCTCGCCGGCGCGGCTGGCCAGCACGATGCTGTATTTCACCGGCAAGGTAAAAGAGTGGCAGAGCACCTATTTTCTCAAGCCGCCAGTGCGGCGCGACCGGCGTTTTCCAGTCGCTTGAGGACATCTCGTATCCAAAAAAAAAGCCTCTGCAGTGCAGAGGCTTTTTGGATTTCACAGCAATCACATCACCAGATAATCACCCGCTGCGCCGCAGGCAAATACATCTTGTCGCCTTCCTTCACGCTGAACGCACTGTAAAAACCGGGCTGGTTCGACAGCGAGCCATTGGCGCGATATTGCGCCGGCGAGTGCGGATCGGTCTTGATCTGCACGATGGTTTGCGCATCACGCGACTTGGCGCGCCAGACTTGCGACCAGCCCATGTAAAGGCGCTGGTCGCCGGTCAGTCCATCGATCATTGGTGCTTCCTTGCCACCGAGCGACAGCTTGTAGGCCTTGAACGCAATGGCCAGACCGGAGTTGTCGGCGATGTTTTCACCGAGCGTCAATGCGCCATTGACGTGATAGCCGGGCAGTGGCGAGAAGGCGTCGTATTGCGCGATCAGCATCTTGGTCTTGGCGGAAAATTTCTCGTGATCCTGCTTGGTCCACCAGTCGCGCAAGTTGCCATCGCCATCGTATTGCGCACCCTGGTCGTCGAAGCCATGGCTGATCTCATGACCGATGACGCCACCGATACCGCCGTAATTGACGGCATCATCGGCATTGGCATCAAAGAACGGCGGTTGCAGAATCGCCGCCGGGAACACGATTTCATTGAGCTCCGGGTTGTAGTACGCATTGACGGTTTGCGGCGTCATGCCCCACTCGTCGCGATCGATCGGCTTGCCCAGCTTGTTCAGTTCGTACTGATACGCAAAAGTGGTCGCGCGCATGACGTTGCCGACCAGGTCATCCTTGTTGATCTGCACGCTGGAGTAGTCTTTCCACTTGTTCGGATAGCCGATCTTCGGCGTGAACTTGGCCAGCTTGATCTGTGCTTCCTTCTTGGTTTCCGGACTCATCCAATCGATGGTGTCTATGCTCTGGCGATACGCCGCCAGCAGGTTTTGCACCAGCTTTTCCATGCGCGCCTTGCGCTCCGGCGGAAAGTGTTGGGCCACATAGACCTTGCCGACGGCTTCGCCGAGCGAGGCTTCAACCAGCATCACGCCGCGCTTCCAGCGTGGTTCGTTTTCGGGAATGCCGCGCAGCGCCGTGCCCTTGTAGGCAAAGTTGGTGTCGACATACGGCTTCGACAGCATGCCGGCGTAGCGGCTGATTAGCTGGGCTTCGAAGTACTTTTTCCAGGCCGGCAGCGTGGTCTTTTGATAGACGGTGTTGAAGCCTTTCAGATAGCTCGGCTGGCTGACGATCACGTAGTTGACCTTGCCATCGATGCCAGCCGCTGTCAGGTATGACTTCCAGTCGTATTTCGGTGCCAGGGTATTGAGTTCAGCGAAATCAAGCTTGTTGTAGGTCTTGATCGGATCGCGGTTTTCGACGTTGGACCACTGTACTTTGGCCAGCGCAGTTTCCAGCGCCACGACGTCGCGTGCGCTCGCAGCAGCAGCCTTGTCGCCGGACATCGTCAACATCGCCTGCACGTATTCCTGATACTTCGCGCGCGCGGCCACCAGCTTGGCATCGTTCGGTTTCAGGTAGTAGTCCCGATCCGGCAAGCCGAGTCCGCTTTGCACCAGGTCGACCACATACTTGGTCGAGTCGCGCGCATCCTGATGAATGCCAAAGCCATACGGCGTGTTCACGCCAAGCTGGCTCAGATGCGCGATCAGCGCCGGGATTTCTTTTTTGTCTTTCAGTGCGGCGATTTTTGCCAGCTCCGCTTGCAGCGGTTTCAGGCCCAGTTCCTCCAGCTTCGCTTCATCCATGTAGCTGGCGTAGAGGTCACCGATCTTGCGGGTTTCAGGTGTGCCGCCGGTGTCCTTGGCGGCGTTTTCGATAATTGTGCGCAGCTGCGGCAACGTGTCATCGCGCAGTTTGGCAAACGAGCCCCAGCTTGATTTGTCCGCCGGAATCTCGGTCGTGGAGAGCCATTTGCCGCTGGCATATTTGAAAAAATCGTCCTGGGCGCGCACGCCTTTGTCGATGTATTGCAGGTCGATACCGGAGGCCAGTTGTGTCGCTGTCGTTGTTACTGTCGCAGGAACATCGGCAGCGATAGCTGTCGAAGCAGAGGCGGCCATGCTGAGATAAAGCGCGTTCACCAGATAACGATTCATGGAGGTTTTCCTTTTGGATTCCTTTGCCAGTGGTCGGCAAAGCAAGGGCAAGAATTTACCATAGCCGGACAGGGCAAGAGTCGGGCAGCAGCAAGCGCTTACCGGCGCGCCGGTTTATGGTTCAGAATAGGGCGCTCGCCGGGCCGGCTGATCGTTGGCCTGGTCCGTGATCCTCACAACACCGGAGATAACTGCATGAAGCAACAAGGCACATTGATCTTCAAGGCCAGCCTGATTGCGCTGCTCTGCGCATCGGCAGGGTTTGCCACCACCGCGAGCGCTGCCAAGACCCTGGTATTTTGCTCGGAAGGCAGTCCTGAAGGTTTCAATCCGCAATTCTTCAGCACCGGCACCACGATGGATGCCTCGTCGGTCCCGATGTTCAACCGGCTGGTCGAATTCGAGATGGGCACCACCAACATCGTTCCCGGCCTGGCCGAATCGTGGACCATCGCACCGGACGGCATGAGCTACACCTTCAAGCTGCGCAAGGGCGTCAAGTTCCACAGCAGCGCCAAATTCAAGCCGACCCGTGACATGAATGCCGATGACATCATCTTCACGTACAACCGCATGGCCGATCCGCAGCATCCGTTCCACAAGAACACGCCGGGGACGACCTACGCCTACTTCGAAGACATGGGCATGAACAAGATCGTCGACAAGATCGAGAAGGTCGATGCGATGACGGTGCGTTTCAAGATGCTGCATCCGGAGGCCCCGTTCCTGGCCGACCTGGCGATGGATTTCAATTCGGTGCAATCGGCCGAATATGCCGACAAGATGAAAGCCGCCGGTACGCCCGAAGTGATAGACCGCGAGCCGATCGGCACCGGCGCGTTCCAGTTCGTGTCGTACCAGAAAGACGCCGTGATCCGCTACAAGGCATTCGATGCGCACTGGGACGGCCGTCCGAAAATCGACAACCTGATCTACGCGATCACGCCGGATGCCTCGGTGCGTTACGCCAAGCTGAAAGCCGGCGAGTGCCAGGTCATGGCGTTTCCAAAACCGGCCGACATCGCGCTGATGAAGGCCGATCCGAATCTGACGATGCTGACCAAGGAAGGCCTGAACATTGGCTACATCGCCTTCAATGTCGAGAAAAAACCCTTCGACAACAAGCTGGTGCGCCAGGCATTGACGATGGCCGTCGACAAGCAATCGATCCTGAAAACCGTCTTCCAGGGCTCCGGGCAAAATGCCAAGAACCCGATTCCGCCTATGCTCTGGTCGTACAACGACAAGATCGTCGACTATGCGTATGACCCTGTGAAGGCCAAGGCGCTGCTGGCCAAAGCCGGTTATCCGAATGGTGCCGAAGTCGACCTGTGGTACCTGCCGGTCAGCCGTCCGTACAATCCTGACGGCAAGCGCATGGCTGTCCTGATCCAGGCCGATTGGGCCAAGGTGGGTGTCAAGGCCAGACTGGTGACCTACGAATGGGGCGAGTACCGCAAGCGCAGCAAGACCGGCGAGCAGCAGGCAATGATGTTCGGTTGGTCCGGGGACAATGGCGATCCGGATAATTTCTTTGGTCCGCTACTCGGTTGCGATGCGGTCGCTGGCGGCGGCAACGTGGCACGCTGGTGCAACAAGGATTTCGAAGCCCAGCTGCAAAAAGCGAAGGCGACGTCGGTGCAGGCCGAGCGTGCCAAGTTCTATGAACGCGCCCAGGAAATCGTCCATGAAGAAGCACCACTGATCGAAATTGCCCACTCGGTGCGTTTCACGCCGGTGCGCAAGGAAGTGATCGGCTTCAAGATGGATGCGACCGCGCATCATTATTTTGACAAGGTGGATCTCGCGAAGTAACCGTGATGGTGGCGTGGGCACGGTGTTACGTTGCCCACGCTGTCTGCCGCGTTATTCCTCCACCCACTGCTTGATCCCATTGACCCAGCTCTTCGCCGGCAATTTCGTGCGCGCCACGACATTGGCCGCCCGCGCATACAGGTCGGCAAAGTCGATCTGCCGACGGCGCCGGAACGCCAGCGCCACGACATTGCCCTCATGGACTTCCGGCAGGCAGATCACGTCATCGAACGCAAACCGCATCGCCTTCAGGTTGCGGTTGAAGCTGGGGTGATCGCCAAAAAGATTGACGGTCATGATGCCGTCCGCACGCAGACAGGCCGCACAGGATTGATAGAATTCGGCCGATTCCAGTACCGGTCCCTTGGCCGTCGCGTCATACAAATCGACTTGCATCGCATCGATGGAATCGAGGTTCGCCGGATCATTGACGAAGTCATTGGCATCCATCTCTAGCACGCGCAGACGATCATCTTCGGGTGGCATCTTGAACATCGTCTCGCAGATGGTGATCACCGAGGGATTGAGCTCGACCGCCGTGACGCGGGCTTCGGCAAAGGTCCGATAGCAGAATTTGGTCAGCGCACCGGTACCCAGTCCCAGCTGTACGACATGTTCCGGATTGTCGATGAACAGCATCCAGCCCATCATCTGCTGCGCGTATTCCAGCTCGATCCAGTCGGGCTTGCGCAGGCGCATCGCGCCCTGTACCCACTCGGTGCCGAAATGCAGGAAGCGCACGCCATCCTGTTCGGACAGCGTGACCGGGGCGTACTTGATTTTGCGCGGGGGTTTCGAGACGGGGGCGACGGGGGACTTCCTGCCGGGACCGACCATGTGGTTGGCCTGGGCTTCGATGGACTTGCGTTTGATGAGCATGGGGTGAATTCGTGGCCTGAAGAAAGTTAGCCAATGATACCGCGCCAGTGTTCCAGCTTCTGCGCAAAGCTCGACATGGCATTGGCGGGCGATGACGACGGCAGCACCAGCGCCTCGATGCCGCGTGCCGAAAAATCAGCCGCAAACTTGCCGGCAGCCTTGCCATTGAAGCAGACCCGACGCAGCAGCGGACAGTCGCGTTGCAGGCGCGCCAGGTCATTGGCGCGAGCATCCCGGATCGCACTGTCGAGACTGCCCTGGCGCTGGCAACTGTCAATCACATCCCACAGACCAATGCCTTGCGCGAGCAGGCATTGCAGTCGTTCCGGATAGGGCAGATCGGCCAGCGGCAGCTGCAGCACGGCCCCCAGCAAAGGCCAGAACTGGTTGCGCGGATGGGCGTAATACTGGCCGGCGGCGAGCGAGGCGACCCCCGGAAAACTGCCGAGGATCAGGAGTCGGGTGGTGCTGTCAATGACCGGGGCAAGGCCGCCTAACATCGGCGTCGCGGGCAAATTTTCCATGCCGGGAGTATATCCGCCGGTAGAGGGTAGTGGCTGGCGTTACACTGTCGGCAATCTTGTTCTTCCAGGGTCGACATGCCAGTCCCGTTCTTGCGCAATCTCACCGGTACCGTCCGCACGCGGCGCGCCAATCGCCAACTGGGCGCAGTGCTGGCCTTCGTCGCAGGCGCCGTGAACGCCGGCGGTTTTCTGGCCGTGCAGCAGTACACCTCGCACATGACCGGTATCGTGTCGATGATCGCCGATGAGTTGGTGCTTGGGAATTTGCTGATGGTGTTCGCCGGCTTCTGCGCCTTGGCGGCCTTCATCTCCGGTGCCGCCACGACGGCCATCCTGATCAACTGGGCCCGGCATCGGCAGATGTACAGCGAGTACGCCATGTCGCTGGCGCTCGAAGCGATCCTGCTGTTGCTGTTCGGCTTGCTGGGTGCCAATCTCGAAACCTATGTCAGCGTGATTTTGCCGGCGACCGTGATGGTGCTGTGTTTCATCATGGGCTTGCAGAACGCCATCGTGACCAAGCTGTCGCAGGCCCAGATCCGTACCACGCATGTCACCGGCCTGGTAACGGATCTCGGCATCGAACTGGGCAAGCTCATTTACTGGAATCGCCGGCACAAGGATGGCACCAGCAGCCTGGTGCGGGCCGACCGCGACAAGCTCGGAATTCATTGCCTGATCCTGTCGATGTTCTTTATCGGCGGCGTCGCCGGTGCCTTCGGTTTCAAGCACCTCGGCTTTAGCGCCACGCTGCCGCTGGCAGTCGTGCTGCTGGTGATGGCGGCAATTCCGATGTTCGATGATATTGCCCCGCACCTGCCGAACTTGCGGATCCTCAAACCATCGATGCCAATCGATGCCGACAAGGCCCCCGAAAAATGACGATGCGTATCGTAGTGCTGGGCAGCGGTTCGGTGGGCACCTATGTCGGCGGCGCGCTGCTCGACGCGGGCGCCGATGTGGTCCTGATCGGTCGCGAGCGGATGCGCCAACGCCTGCTGCAACACGGGCTGGTACTGACCGACATGCAGCAGCGCGAAGTGCGGCTTGCCGGCAGCGACGTTCCCTATTCCCTGGACCCGCAAGCACTGGCGGGTGCCGACCTGATCCTGCTGGCGGTCAAGAGCAGCGACACGGCCGCTGCAGCCGAACTGATCCTGCAACATGCCGCAGCGACGGTGCCGGTACTGAGCTTGCAAAACGGCATCGGCAACGCAGCAATACTGCGACGGTGCCTGCCAGATCGGCCGGTACTGGCCGGCATGGTGCCCTTCAACGTGGTGCAAACCGAGGACGGCCGGCTGCATCGCGGCACGCAAGGCGAGCTGATGGTGGAAGCCTCGCCGCTGCTGGCCGGCTGGCTGCCCCTGTTTGCCCGTGCCCATCTGCCACTGGTCGAGCGGGTCGATGTGGTCGAAGTTCAGTGGGGCAAGTTGCTGCTGAACCTGAACAATCCGCTCAACGCCTTGTCCGGCTTGCCCCTCAAAACCCAGTTGTCGCAGCGCGCCTGGCGCCGCTGTCTGGCCTTGCTGGTCGACGAGGCACTCGCCACGCTGGACGCTGCCGGCATCGTGCCGGCACAAGTGGCGAAGATCGCGCCACGCCGGTTGCCGTTGCTATTGCGCCTGCCAAACTGGCTGTTCACGCGCGTCGCTGCGCAGATGCTGCGGATCGATCCGGAAGCCCGCTCGTCGATGTGGGAAGACCTGCAAGCCGGACGGCGCACCGAGATTGATTACCTCAATGGTGCCGTGGTTGCGCTGGCGGCCTCGCTGGGCCGGACTGCGCCGGCCAATCAGCAGCTGGTGACGCTGGTCCGGCAGGCGGAAAACGGTGCTCTGCCCGCGCTCGACGGCAAGACGTTGTGGCGTCAATTGCAGGCGCGATAGCGTTTTGTGTATTGGGCGGTTCCGACTTGTGGGGCGGACCGGAAAGATCATTGTAGCGGCTGGAGAAAGTCGCCATCGGGGTGCGCCTTAGTGGCGGTGATGCGTCGTTCATACCGTTCGATGCATCCTTCACACCGTTGGCCGCATCCCTAAAACCGTTCGGCCTGAGCTTGTCGAAGG
>AEPR01000298.1 GCA_000195205.2 Oxalobacteraceae bacterium IMCC9480
TTTCATCGCCAATCCGAATAACCCGACCGGCACCTTTCTGCCGGCAGAGGCGATCGCTGCGTTCCTTGCGCAAGTGCCACCCCAAGTCGTGGTCGTGCTCGATGAAGCCTATAACGAATACCTCGCGCCCGAACTGCAATACGACTCGATCGCGTGGGTGCGTCAGTATCCGAACCTGCTGGTTTCACGCACGCTGTCGAAGGCGTTCGGGCTGGCCGGTTTGCGGATCGGCTTTGGCATTGCGCAACCGGCGGTGACTGATTTGCTCAACCGGATCCGCCAGCCATTCAATGTCAATTCGATGGCGCAAGCTGCCGCGATTGCAGCATTGAACGACGAGGCGTTCCTGGCCAAAAGTGCCGAGCTCAACAGCGCCGGTTATGCGCAGCTGACGGCCGCATTTGATGCGCTCGGTCTGCAGTACGTGCCGTCATCGGGCAATTTCGTGCTGGTGCACGTCGGTGACGATGATGGTGCCGGTGCACGCATCAACCTGGCCTTGCTCAAGCGCGGCGTGATCGTGCGGCCGGTGGGTAATTACGGCTTGCCGCAATGGCTGCGTGTCTCGATCGGCTTGCCCGCCGAGAACGCGACTTTCATCACTGCCCTGAACGCGATCCTCGCTTGACCATCATGCTGAAAAAAGTCGCCATCTTCGGTGTCGGCCTGATTGGCGGATCCTTCGCGCTGGCTCTGACACGCGCTGGCCGGGTCGACCAGATCGCCGGTTTTGGCCGGTCTCCGGAAGTGCTGGTGCGGGCGCAGGCGCTGGGCATCATCGACACCATCTCGGCTTCGGCCGAAGAGGCCGTGCGCGATGCCGACCTGGTGCTCATTGCCGCGCCCGTCGCGCAAACCGGTGCCATCCTGCGCGCGATTGCGCCGCACCTGCAACCGGGCACTGTCGTCACGGATGCCGGCAGCACCAAGGCCGATGTGGTCGCGGCGGCGCGGGCTGCGCTGGGCGACAAGATCGGCCAGTTCATCCCCGGCCATCCGATTGCCGGACGTGAGCAGAACGGTCCCGAAGCGGCGATTGCCGATCTGTACTCCGGCAAAAAAGTCGTGCTGACGACCTTGCCGGAAAACAGCGCCGATGACATCGACCGCGTCGCCTCAGCCTGGCAAGCCTGCGGTGCACAGATCCACCGGCTCAGTGCGGAGGATCACGATCGCGTCTTCGCCGCCGTCAGCCATTTGCCGCATCTGCTGTCGTATGCGCTGGTCGACGATATCGCGCGCAAGCCGCATGCCGAGCTGCTGTTCCAGTACGCCGCTAGCGGCTTCCGGGATTTCACGCGTATCGCCGGTTCGTCGCCGGAAATGTGGCGCGATATTTCGCTGGCTAATCAGCCGGCGCTGCTGGGCGAACTCGATGCTTACCTTGATCAGTTGCAGGGCTTGCGCCGGATGCTGGTCGAGCGCGATGGTGCCGGACTCGAAGCGGTCTACGCCAATGCGCAGCAAGCGCGACACAACTGGATCAGCGCAATCGAAGCCGCGGAGCTGCAAGTAAAACAAGGTGGTGATTGATGCAAGCGAAGTCTGACTACCCTTCCCATATCGACTTGCAACCGGCGCAGCGCGCGCAGGGCACGGTCAGGTTGCCGGGGTCAAAAAGTATTTCCAACCGGGTGCTGCTGCTGGCGGCGCTGTCGCGAGGCACGACCGATATTCGCGATTTGCTGGCGTCCGACGATACGCAAGTCATGCTCAACGCCTTGCAATCGCTGGGCATAGGCTGTCAGCGCAGCGGCACCACGCAGGACTACACCGTCACCGGTGGCGCGGGTGCTTTCCCGAACCGGCAGGCCGACCTGTTCATGGGCAATGCCGGCACCGCGATCCGGCCACTGACGGCGGCGCTGGCGATCATCGGTGGCGACTACACGCTGCATGGCGTGGCACGCATGCACGAGCGGCCGATTGGTGATCTGGTCGATGCGCTCAATGCCATCGGCGCGCAGATTGCTTACACCGGCGTTGCCGGTTTTCCGCCTCTGCACATTCGCGCCGGCCATGTCGCTGTACATGCGCTGGAGGTGCGCGGCAACGTGTCGAGCCAGTTCCTCACCGCGTTGCTGATGGTTGCACCACTGATCGCGCGCGATCAGCCGGTCAAGATCAATGTCATCGGCGAGCTGATTTCGAAGCCCTACATCGAGATCACGATCAACCTGATGCGTCGCTTCGGCGTCGAGGTTGCGCGCGATGGCTGGCAATCGTTCACGATCGCCGCAGCCCAGGACTATGTCAGCCCCGGTCGCATCCATGTCGAAGGCGATGCGTCATCGGCGTCGTATTTCCTGGCCGCCGGCGCGATCACCGGCGGACCGGTGCGGGTTGAGGGTGTCGGCAGCAATAGCATTCAGGGTGACGTGCGTTTCGTCGAGTCGCTGCAGCAGATGGGCGCGACCATCACGATGGGCGAGCACTGGATCGAGGCCAGCGCGAGTGGCGTGCTGAAAGCCATCGATGCCGATTTCAATCACATCCCTGACGCCGCGATGACGATCGCGATGGCGGCGCTGTACGCCGATGGCACCAGCACGCTGCGCAATATCGGCAGCTGGCGCGTCAAGGAAACCGACCGCATCCATGCGATGGCCACCGAATTGCGCAAGCTGGGTGCGACCATCGAAGAGGGCGCTGACTACCTGCGCATCACGCCACCGCGCGAGATCGCCGCCGCCGCGATCGATACCTACGACGACCACCGGATGGCCATGTGCTTTTCGCTGGCATCGCTGGATGGCGCGGCGCGGCGCGGTGCGGCGATCCGCATCAACGATCCCGACTGCGTGGCAAAAACTTTCCCCGATTATTTCGACGTCTTCGCGACTGTCGCCACGCACTCTCTTTGAAGCTCCAGACCATGCCACTGACCACCATCCCCGTCATCACCATCGATGGCCCGACCGCTTCGGGCAAAGGAACGGTGGCACATCTCGTGGCCGTGCGGCTGGGATTGCATTACCTGGATTCCGGTGCCTTGTACCGGCTCACGGCCCTGTCGGCTATGCGCAAGCATATCGAGCCGACCGATGAACACGGATTGGCCAAGGCCGCCGCCGGGCTCAATTGTCATTTCAATGGCGAGCATGTCTTCCTGTCGAACGAAGACGTGAGCGCCGCGATTCGTGCCGAAGAGGTCGGTAATCTGGCGTCGCGCATTGCGACGCTGCCGACCGTGCGGCAAGCGCTGTATGCGTTGCAGCTCGGGTTTCGCTCGCCGCCGGGACTGGTCGCCGATGGGCGCGACATGGGGACGGTGATTTTTCCGCGCGCCACGCTCAAGGTGTTTCTGACTGCCAGCGCGGAAGCGCGCGCCGAGCGGCGATTCAAGCAATTGATCGCCAAGGGAATGTCTGCTACCATGCACGACCTCCTGAAAGACTTGAACGAACGCGATGCGCGTGATGCCAACCGCACCATCGCACCGCTCAAGCCCGCCGAGGATGCGTATTTGCTGGAAACCTCGAACATGACGGCAGAAGCCGCCGTCACTCAGGTACTGGCCTGGTACGCAGCAGCACGCAAGCGGGAGGAGTCCCATCCCGCAGTAAAGTAATTGTTCTACCTGGAGTTCCTTGCAGCGCAAAGCGGCAAAGAACGTAAACACACCTAACCCTCTGACTGGCCCGTTCGCGTTGAACGTCTCCACCACAGGCAACCTGCTCAAAACCTCGCTATGACTACTGTCTCATCTACTGAATCCGCTGTTGGTATGGAAAGTTTTGCCGCTCTTTTTGAAGAATCGTTGTTGCGCCAGGACATGCGTTCCGGCGAAGTGATCTCTGCTGAAGTCGTCCGTCTTGACCATAACTTCGTTATCGTCAACGCCGGCCTGAAGTCAGAAGCCTTCATTCCAATCGAAGAATTCAAAAACGA
Organism: Oxalobacteraceae bacterium IMCC9480; assembly: GCA_000195205.2. GTDB lineage: Bacteria > Pseudomonadota > Gammaproteobacteria > Burkholderiales > Burkholderiaceae_D > Actimicrobium. The sequence goes on from AEPR01000298.1 coordinate 3,892, forward strand.
CAATGGCGAACTCGAAGTCAACGTTGGTGATTTCATCTCTGTTGCCATTGAATCGTTGGAAAACGGTTTCGGCGATACCATCCTGTCCCGCGACAAGGCCAAGCGCCTCGCATCGTGGCTCTCGCTCGAAAAAGCGATGGAGTCCGGCGAGATCGTTATCGGTACCGTCAATGGCAAGGTCAAGGGCGGTCTGACCGTGCTGACCAATGGTATTCGCGCGTTCCTTCCAGGTTCGCTGGTCGATACCCGTCCAGTCAAGGACACCACCCCGTTCGAAGGCAAGACCCTCGAATTCAAGGTCATCAAACTGGACCGCAAGCGTAACAACGTCGTTCTGTCCCGCCGCGCCGTCATCGAAGCATCGATGGGTGAAGAGCGTCAGAAACTGATGGAAACGCTCAAGGAAGGTACCGTCGTTACCGGTATCGTCAAGAACATCACCGACTATGGCGCATTCGTGGACCTGGGCGGCATCGATGGCTTGTTGCACATCACCGATCTGGCATGGCGTCGTGTGCGTCACCCATCGGAAGTGCTCACCGTCGGTCAGGAAATCACTGCCAAGGTCCTCAAGTACGATCAAGAAAAGAACCGCGTTTCGCTGGGTGTCAAACAGCTGGGCGACGATCCTTGGACCGGTCTGTCACGTCGTTACCCACAAAGCACCCGTCTGTTCGGCAAGGTCACGAACCTCACCGACTACGGCGCATTCGTTGAAGTCGAGCAGGGTATCGAAGGTCTGGTCCACGTGTCCGAAATGGACTGGACCAACAAGAACGTGGCACCAAACAAAGTTGTCCAATTGGGCGACGAAGTCGAAGTCATGGTTCTTGAGATCGACGAAGAGCGTCGTCGTATCAGCCTCGGCATGAAGCAATGCAAAGCCAATCCTTGGGATGACTTCGCTGTCACCCACAAGAAGGGCGACAAAGTCCGTGGCGCGATCAAGTCGATCACCGACTTCGGCGTGTTCATCGGCCTGGCTGGCAACATCGACGGTCTGGTGCATTTGTCGGATCTGTCGTGGACCGAAACAGGCGAAGAAGCAGTTCGCCGGTTCAAAAAAGGCGACGAACTCGAAGCCATCGTGTTGGCCATCGATGTCGAGCGCGAGCGCGTTTCACTGGGCGTCAAGCAACTCGAAGGCGATCCGTTCAACAACTTCGCAGCCATGAACGACAAGGGCTCGCTGGTTACCGGCGTAGTCAAGATGGTCGAGCCTAAGGGCGCCGTGATCCAGTTGTCCGAAGAAGTCGAAGGCTATCTGCGCGCTTCCGAAATCTCGCGCGACCGCGTTGAAGATGCCGGTACGCACCTGAAAGTCGGCGATACCGTCGAAGCCATGGTCCTGAACATCGACCGTAAGGCACGTGGTATCCAGCTGTCGATCAAAGCCAAGGACAACGTCGAGACGCAAGAAGAAATGCGCAAGATGTCGACCGCTTCGGATTCGAATGCTGCTTCCGGTACCACCAGCCTGGGCGCGTTGCTCAAAGCTAAATTCGACAACAAGAACTAATGTTGACGAGTCTGTAAATGACAAAGTCGGAGCTCATAGCTCGCTTGGCCGAACGGTATCCGCAACTGGTTGCTAAAGATGCGGACTATGCGGTCAAGACGATCCTCGACGCGATGATCGACGCGCTGGCCACTGGTCAGCGCATCGAGATTCGCGGGTTCGGCAGTTTTTCATTGAACAGCCGGCCGCCGCGGATCGGACGCAATCCGAAGTCTGGTGAAAAAGTGATGGTCCCCGAAAAACGGGTGCCGCACTTCAAGCCGGGCAAGGAACTGCGCGAGCGGGTGGATGCGATGGTCGGGCAACCCATCATCGAAGACTGAGTTGTTTGCACGAAAATGAAACGGCATCCCTGGATGCCGTTTTTTTTACGGTTAATTTCGGCGGTTTGAATTGGCGACGGCAATCAAGCGGCCGTTGTGTATTCCACCGCTTGCGCATCCCGGGCTGATACCATCGGCCTGGCCAACAAGGAGATGCACATGAAATTCCTTCTGAAAATTATATCTGTCGTGGTGGCAATCCTGTTTTTTGGCTTTGCGCTCAAGAACACGCAGGAAGCCGCCTTGAATTTTTTCCTCGGTTATGAAATCCGCGGGCCGCTGGTCTTGTTGTTGTTCGGTTTCTTTGCCACCGGCGCGATCCTCGGCGTATTCGGCATGTTGCCGAGCTTCGTACGTCATCGGCGGGAACTGACCCGCCACAAGAAAGTCATCGCCACCATGTTGCAAGAGCAGCAGGCGGTACGCGCAGCACGGTCCCAGCCGCCGCAACCTGATTCGGTGGTGGGCTGATGCATTACGAACGTCCGATCAAACACAGGAAAGTCCGGTAGCACATGGAATTCGAAATCTGGTGGTTACTTGGTATCCCGATCTTTTTTGGCCTGGGCTGGATTGCCGCCCGGGTCGACATCCGTCAGCTGGTGGCCGAGTCGCGCACCTTGCCGAGCGGCTATTTCAAGGGCTTGAATTTCCTGCTCAACGAGCAGCCTGACAAGGCCATCGATGCCTTTATTGAAATCGTCAAGCTCGATCCCGAAACCGTCGAGTTGCACTTCGCGCTGGGCAATCTGTTCCGCCGTCGCGGAGAAACAGAGCGGGCCATCCGGGTGCATCAAAACTTGCTGGCGCGTCCCGACCTGCCGCTGGAGCATCAGGTCCATGCGCAATACGAACTCGGTCAGGATTACCTGAAGGCCGGCTTGCTGGATCGCGCCGAAGAAACCTTCAACCGCCTGGTCGAGACCCAGTACAGCGCGCAGGCCCGTCGCGCACTGCTCGAAATCTATCAGCGCGAAAAAGAATGGACCCGTGCCATCGATGCCGCCACCGCCTTGCAAGAATCCGGTGCCGGCGGCCGCCAGAAAGAGATCGCTCAGTTCTATTGCGAAATCGCGCAGGACGAGCTGGTGCACACCCATGCCGACGCGGCCTTGCTGGTACTCGACAAGGCCTTGCTGGCTGATCGCAAGAATGTCCGCGCGACCTTGCTGATTGGTGACGTGCACCTGGCCAAGGGCGATGTTGAAGGGGCGCTGCTTGCCTGGCGACGCGTCGAACAGCAAAGCGTGCCGCACGTCGCGCTGGTGGCGCAGCGCTTGATGGATGGCTACCGGACACTGGGTCGATCGCAAGAGGGGGTCAATCTGCTCAAGTCCTACATGGCGGAAGCCTCGTCAATTGATTTGCTGGAGGTGGTGTTCAAGGCGGTCCTCGAGCTCGATGGCGTCGAAGCTGCCAACCAGCTGGTCAGCGACGAGCTGCGCCGCACACCGACTTTGCTGGGTCTGGACAAGCTGCTCGATGCGCGCCTGATGGATGCACCACCGAGCGTGCGACCGGAGCTGTCGCTGGTCAAGAATCTGGTGCATGGCTATGCCCAAAAACTTGCGCGCTACCAGTGCAGTCATTGCGGTTTCAAGGCCCGCCAGTTTTACTGGCAATGTCCCGGCTGCAGTCGCTGGGAAACCTATTCGCCGCGTCGTACCGAAGAATTGAACGTGATGAACTAACCGGCGTGCCTGCCCCGGCGGGCGCGCATTTGTAGCGAGAACTCCGCGATGAAAATAACGATAATTGGTACCGGCTATGTCGGCCTGGTGACGGGCGCTTGTCTGGCCGAACTTGGCAATAACGTGTTTTGCCTCGATGTCGATCAAAGCAAGATCGACATCCTCAATAGCGGCGGCATTCCGATCCACGAACCCGGCCTGGCCGATGTGGTGGCACGCAATCGTGCCGCCGGACGACTGACTTTTTCAACCGATGTGGCGGCCAGTGTCGCGCATGGCGATATCCAGTTCATTGCAGTCGGCACACCGCCCGACGAAGATGGCTCGGCCGATCTCCAGTACGTGCTGGCGGCGGCGCGCAATATCGGCCGTCACATGACCGGCTTCAAGGTCGTGGTCGACAAGTCGACGGTGCCGGTCGGGACCGCCGACAAGGTCAGTGCAGCGATGCAAGCCGAATTGACTGCACGCGACAGCATGGCCAGTTTTTCGGTTGTCTCGAATCCGGAATTCCTGAAAGAGGGTGCGGCGGTGGAAGACTTCATGCGCCCCGATCGCATCGTCATCGGCTGTGATTCGACCGCTGCCGGCACGCAGGCACGCCAGTTGATGAAGAACCTGTACGCGCCATTCAACCGCAATCACGAACGCACTTTCTGGATGGATGTCCGCTCGGCGGAATTCACCAAATATGCCGCCAATGCGATGCTGGCAACGCGTATCTCATTCATGAACGAACTGGCCAACCTAGCCGACCATGTCGGCGTCGATATCGAATCGGTGCGGCAGGGCATCGGCTCGGACCCGCGTATCGGCTACAGTTTTCTGTACGCCGGTTGCGGCTACGGCGGCTCCTGTTTCCCGAAAGACGTACAGGCACTGGAGCGCACTGCGCGCGCGAACGGCCAGGAATTGCTGATCCTGCGCGCCGTCGAAGCGGTCAATGATCGCCAGAAGCATGTGTTGGGCGGCAAGATTGTCAGCCGGTTTGGCGAAGACCTGGCAGGGCGGCATTTTGCCATCTGGGGACTGGCCTTCAAGCCGAACACCGATGACATGCGCGAAGCCTCTTCACGGGTACTGATCGCCGAATTGCTGGCGCGCGGCGCATCCGTCGCCGTGCATGATCCGGTGGCAATGCCCGAAGCACGACGGGCGCTGGCGCTCGACTTTGCGGCGGATCCGGCCGCTGCTGCGCGTATTCGTTTTTGCGATAGCCCGACCGGGGCGCTCGAGGAGGCGGATGCGCTGGTGATCGTGACTGAATGGAAGGCGTTCCGTAGTCCCGATTTCGGCCAGCTGAAGACATTACTGAAAACGCCGGTCATCTTCGACGGTCGCAATCTGTTCGAGCCTGATGCGATGGTGGCGGCGGGCGTCGAATACCACGGCATTGGCCGGTCCGTACTGACGCGGGCAGGATGATGATGCCTCCGGACGCCTGTGCAGGAAGTCGCATCCTGGTCGTTGGCGACATCATGCTGGACCGCTACTGGTTCGGCGAGGTCAGCCGGATTTCGCCGGAAGCACCGGTGCCCATCGTGCGCATCGAGCGGCGTGAAGAGCGTCTTGGCGGTGCCGCCAATGTCGCGCGCAATGCTGCCATGCTCGGGGCGCAAGTCGGTTTGCTCGGTGTGGTTGGTGCGGACGAGGCGGCGGACACGATCGCGCGTCAGCTTGATGAATTGAAGATCGGTCGCTTCCTGAACCGGGATCCTGCCATCTCGACCATCATCAAATTGCGCGTGATCGGCCGGCAGCAGCAATTGCTGCGGATTGATTTTGAAGAAGCGCCTACCGATATCGTCCTGCGCGACAAACTCACGCAGTACAACGCGCTGCTGCCGCAGTACGACATCATCGTGCTATCCGATTACGCCAAGGGCAGCCTGGTCAATGTGGCCGACATGATCGCGTCGGCTACGCGGCTCGGCAAGCGCACACTGGTCGATCCGAAGGGCGATGATTTTTCGCGCTATGCGGGGGCTACGCTGCTCACGCCGAACAAGTCGGAATTCAAGCGCGTCGTGGGCAGCTGGCGCGACGAAGCCGAACTGACCACCAAGGCACAGCAGCTGCGCCAGGCATTGCGGCTCGAGGGCCTTGCTGTTGACCCGTTCCGAAGAAGGCATGACGCTCTACACCGACGCCGAGGTCCTGCACACGCCCGCCATGGCACGCGAAGTCTTTGACGTGTCAGGCGCTGGCGACACGGTCATTGCGACGATGGCGGCCATGCTCGGTGCCGGGAAATCGTTACCTGAAGCGGCTGTGCTGGCCAACAAGGCCGGTAGCATTGTCGTCGGCAAGCTTGGAACGGCGACGGTTACCAGCGAAGAGTTGTTCGGCTGACGCAAAACAGGACTACGGTGTGTGCTCAATGGCGGCCCCGCACCGAAGTCTTCCTGCACTTCCCCGGTTCGATGAATACTGGCTCTCCGGTAGTTCAACGAGGTATCAAGGGGAACAGTTCATGATCAAAAAGTACTTGCTCGGCATAGCGATTGTTATTGCCAGTACCTGCCACGCCGCCGCTCCGGTCGACGTCAATCAGGCCGACCAGGCCGCACTTGACGGTATCAAGGGAATCGGACCGCGCATGTCGCAAACCATTCTGGATGAACGCAAGAAGGGCGGCAATTTCAAGGATTGGCCGGACCTCGAACAGCGTGTCAAAGGCATCAAGACCAAAAGCGCAGTGCGTCTTTCCGAGGCCGGACTGACCGTCGATGGCAAGCCGCGCAAGGCTATCGCTAAGACGAAGTAGTCGCCTGTGGTTCCGGCGCTTTGCCGGCCATCAGCACGCGCCGGTACATCTGCGTTTAGAATGACCGGCTTAACTTTACGCGACCGGATACCATGGCTTACCTGACCCTAGAAGACACCATCGGCAACACGCCACTGATCCAGCTCACACGCATAGGCGGAGACAGCGTGCGGCAGCGTAACAACATCATTCTCGGCAAACTCGAAGGCAACAACCCGGCAGGTTCGGTCAAAGACCGAGCCGCGCGCTCGATGATCCGGCTGGCTGAAGAACGCGGCACTATCAAGCCGGGCGATACCCTGATCGAAGCCACCAGTGGCAATACCGGCATTGCGCTGGCCATGGTTGCCGCAATGCGTGGCTACAAGATGATCTTGCTGATGCCGGAAAATCTCAGTGAAGAACGCAAGCAAAGCATGGCGGCCTACGGTGCCAATATCATCCTGACCCCGAAGACCGGTGGCATGGAATACGCCCGCGACCTGGCAGAAAAAATGCAGAAGGATGGCCAGGGCACGATTCTGGATCAGTTCGCCAACGCCGATAATCCGCTGGCTCACTATCAGACTACCGGCCCCGAAATCTGGCGCGATACCGATGGCAAGGTCACGCATTTTGTCAGTGCGATGGGGACCACCGGCACCATCATGGGCGTGTCGCAATTTTTGAAAGAAAAGAATCCGGCGATCCGGATCGTTGGCGCGCAACCCGAAGAAGGATCGCAGATTCCCGGCATCCGCAAATGGCCGGAGGCGTATCTGCCAAAGATTTTTGACCGTGCGCGTGTCGATCAGGTCGAGAACGTCAGCCAGTCCGCCGCCGAGACCATGGCGCGACGGCTTGCTGCCGAAGAAGGTGTTTTTTGCGGACCATCCGCAGCAGGAGCGTGCGAAGTCGCACTGAGAATCTCACAAACTGTCGAGAATGCCACCATCGTATTCATCGTCTGTGACCGCGGCGACCGCTATTTGTCTACCGGGATATTTCCTGCCTGAACGGGGCAGTGATTACCCGCTTGTCGTGCCTTGACTCAAGCGGGCGCTACCCATAAAAAAAGGATCATCTAGTTGATTCAGATGATCCTGATCTTTACGCTTCGCCGTCGTCCTGACCGTCGGTACTGCCATCCTTCGGTTTGAACTGCTTGTCGCTGATGCGGAACTTGTCGCGCCGGTCGCCCATCAGCACCCGCAGATCGCGGATGCTCAGGTCACTGACTTCGTGCATGCGGATCAGCAGCGAAGCACCAACCGGCAGGCGGCGATGACGAATCTTGCTGATGACAGGCGGTGCGACTTCCAGTGCACCGGATAAAGCCGCATCGTTTTTAAGGTTCAACTTGTTGATTAATGAATCAAGCAGGTTGTTCGGGTCGTACGCTAACTGGTCTGAAAGACGGTTACTGGTCATAGTGTGTTCTAGCTGAGTGGTCATAATCTAAATAATTCCATAGGGCAAGTTGAGTGTACAAGGAAAAATGCGTCGTTTGTGGCTTAAAAGCAATTAATGATTGGACTACATCAAATTAATACAGTTGCAACGACAGACGCATTTTTTATGACTAGTTTGTCAGCGATCGTAAAACCGGCTGACAGAGTCATTTAGCTGGTGTCGATATGGCAAATATCAATGTGTAGTCACTGTCAGGCTTGATGAATTCATGGCCTGACGATTGTCTCTTCGCATTGTTTCCCGGCTATTTCAGGTTCTTATCGCAGCGCTAACGGCGTTTTTTTCGATACGCCATTGCGCATGAAAACCAGTGTAGGCAGTGGTCATGATGATAATTTGATAATTCTCAAAGGAATGAGTCGCTTCCCGGCCTTCATTTGCCTGCGCGATCACGTGGCTGGTTTGTCGGTAGCCATCGTTGTTGTTGGCGATGCCAAGCCCAGCGCATCCCATCCGCCATGGCCGAGCGCGTGCAGGGTGGCGATGTTGCGTTCGAAAATAGACGATGCATCCGGGAACGCCTCGACCGCGCGATCGATGCTGCTTTCCCGGAGTAGATGCAAGGTTGGATAAGGCGAACGATTGGTGTAATTGTCGATGTCGTCCGGCCCGGTTCCTGCGAACTGGTAATACGGATGAAAGCTGGCGATCTGCAGGATACCGTCGAGCTGCAAGTCTTCCAGCGCCTGATCCGCCAGGTCGAGGAAATCGTTGTAGTCGAGAAAGTCGGCGAGTACCCGGGGATGAATCAGCAAGGTGGTGTCGATGACGGCCGGATCGCTCTCTGACAGCGTGCGCAGTTCAGCGATCAGGTCAGCCAGCAAGGCGTCCGTCGTCGTCGCATCACTGACCTGAAAACGGATCTGATTGCGGCCATGGACGGCTTTGGCGAACGGACACAGATTGAGTCCGATCACCGCGCGTTCCAGCCAGTTGCGGGTCGCGCTGATGAATGGCGTGGGGTCGGCAGGGAGAACGGTCATGATGGCGGCGCACAGTCGGGAATCGGGGCGCTCATTATAGGCGCAGGCTTTATTTTTTATGCTGTTCGAGAGTGCGATCAGCTATGCTTCGCAGCCGTATTCGTCCAATCACCGCTTCAGGAAAAATCACCCGCAATGGCAATCAAGGCAACCATCTACAAAGCAGATATCCAGATCGCCGACATGGATAGGCATTACTACCAGAACCATGTGCTGACCATCGCACGCCATCCGTCCGAAACCGACGAGCGCATGATGGTGCGCTTGCTGGCATTCGCGCGTCATGCCCACGAGTCGCTGGTGTTTGCCAAGGGAATTGCCGACGCGGACGAACCCGATATCTGGCAAAAAGACCTGACCGGCGCGATCGACCTGTGGATCGATGTTGGCCAGCCCGATGAGCGCCGCATCCTGAAAGCCTGCGGGCGCGCCGACAAGGTCAGGATTTACAGCTACAGCTACAGCAGCCCGATCTGGTGGAACCAGATCGGCAGCCGGGTTGACCGGGCGCGCAACCTTGAAGTGATCAACCTGTCGCCCTCCAGCAGCCTCGAGATGGCCAAGCTGGCACAGCGCAACATGCAGCTGCAATACACGATGCAGGATGGCGAAATCTGGGTCAACGGCAACGGCGAGACCTTGCAGATCGAGTTGACGATGCTTAAGGGTTGATCGCCCGGGCAGAACGGATGGCGCGGCTCAGGTCGACCACTGACATGGCATAAAAGAAGCTGCGGTTGTACTGGGTGATGGCAAAAAAGTTCGCTGCACCCAGCCAGAACTCCGGTGCATCCGCGCCGTTCTGCAGATCAACCAGTCCGAACAGCATGTTGTCCGGCAAGGGTGTCGTCGGTGTTACGCCAGCAGCGCGCAAGTCGCTCACGGCGAACTTGGCTTCCAGTCCCTGGTTGATGAAGGCATCCCAGGCGCGGGCGCCGCTGCCGTCGTCGGCACGGACGGGGGCCGGG
>AEPR01000297.1 GCA_000195205.2 Oxalobacteraceae bacterium IMCC9480
CTGCCGTGACGCGATGAAGATAGCGGATGTCGGCACCGGCGCGGGCCGCTTCATTGGCCAGCAACTGGTCGAAATCGGCGCGCTGGACCTGATAGGTCGTGCCCCAGCCGGCGGCGTGCTTGTCGCGAAAATCGAAGTCGGTATAGCAACCGTCGCGCATGAAGGCCGCGCCATTCTTGTACTGGAAACCGGCCTGCACGACGGCACGCAGCATGCCGGCCTGCTCGAGGTATTCCATGCTCTGCGGCAGCAGGCTTTCGCCGATCGAAAAGCCCGGGAATTGCTCGCGCTCGAGGATCAGCACGTGTCGCCCTTGCTGGCGCAGCAGCGCCGCAGCGACTGCACCGGCCGGACCGGCACCGATGACGAGGATATCGACGGATTCAATCATGGAGAGCTTCCTTTGCAAAACAGGGAACGATGAGCCACACCAGCGCCGTGCCGATCAGCATCGTCAGGCCAAACGCTTGCAGTGCGGGCGTACTGCTCAGGCCGAGCAGGCCGAACGACAGGATGGTGCTGACCGCTGACAGGCCGGCGGCGAGCCACGCGGTGGCATGCTGGCGACCGCGCAATTCCTGCATGAAGATGCCGTAGTCGACGCCGACGCCGAGCAGCAGCATCAGCGCCAGCACATGGAACAGCTGCAGCGGCTGGCCGGCAAAACCGAATACCGCCAGCGTCAGGATGCTGGCCAGCGTGGTCGGTGCCAGCACGCGCCAGGTATCGTGGCGGTAGCGCGGCCATAGCAAGCCGAACACCAGCGCATAACCGGCCAGCACGACCCAGGCCATGCTCTTGCGATAGCTGCCCAGCACGGACGAAATCTCGCCGACCTTGTCGACCCATTGCACGCCATCGAGTCCGCTCGCGGCCTGCTGCAGCGCCGGCAAGCTGGCCGGCGTGACGCCGCGCAAAGCGACGATGCTGGCGGTCGTATCGGCCTCCTTGACCGCACCCAGCCACAGGTGTCGCCACGGTTCGCTGGCCGGAGTCTGCAGGAAAGCTTGCGGCGTGAGCGGCTGGCCGGATGCCAGCAGATGCTGGCGCGTCGTAGCGACCCACGCCGGGCTTTCGCCGAGTTGTGCCGCCAGTTGCGCCAGCGCGCCGTCCGCCGACAGTAATTTTTGTTCGATCAGCGCACGCCGCGCGGCCTGCGTTTGCAGCGACGGCACCCAGTTCGACAGCGCCTGTACGCCGCTGATCTGCTGCTGCGCGATCAACGGTGCCAGCCGCGTCTTGAGCAATTCTTCGCGCTGCAGCACTTGTTCGGCCGAGCTGCCGCGCACCAGGTAGTACTGCACCGGCGTCGGCGCATCGAGTAATTTGCTCAGGGCGATCTGGTCGCTGATGAGCTGTGGCGGCGAGGTTTGCAGTAGCCGGATATCGTCATTGGCACCGAGCTGCGACCAGCCCGCCGCCACGACCGCCAGCAGCACGGCCAGCAGCGCCAGCGACATCCTGTTTGCGCGCAGTCTGGGCCAGAACGGCAATGCCGCGCCGTACCAGTCGACCAGCCGGCCGCGTCGCAATGATCCGCCGCGCACCAGCAGCGGAAACCAGCAGATCACGGTGAGCCACGCGAACAGCAACCCGAGCCCGGAGAACAGTGCCATCTGGCGCAGGCCCGGAAACGGCGTGATCATCAGGCCGGCATAGCCGATGATGGTCGTCAGCAGCGTCAGCGACAGACCCGGCATCAGCCGGCGCAGCAGCGTCACCGAATCGAGCCTGGGATCAGCATCGAGCCGGTTGCACAGGTAGTAAATCCCGTAGTCCTGCGCGATGCCGATCAGGCTGGCACCGAACACCAGCGTGATCAGATGGATGCGACCGAACAGCAGCCAGCACACCGATAGCGCACCAAGACAACCAATGGCAATCGTCAGTACGATCAGCCCGATCGGCTTAAATGAGCGGAAGCTCAGCCACATCAGCAGGATCACGCCGAGCATCGAGCCGATGCCGATGGTCGAGACTTCGCGGCTGGCCTGTTCGCCGGCCGCCGCTGCATGCAGGATCACGCCGGCGCTGATCACGCGCGCCTGCGGCACCGCTTGCCGTGCGGCCGTTGCGGCTTGCTCCAGCAAGGGCATCACCGCCTGCTGGGCACTGAACGATAGAGCCGGTACTTTCAGCGTTAGCGGCATCAGCACGTACTGACGTTCGGCATCCGCTACGAACAGGCGACCATCGCGCGGACGCACCGGCGTTTCCTGCGCGCGTTCCTGCAGCCAGCCGCCGAACAGACCGAACGGATCATCCTGCCAGGCACCCGGCTTGGGCCCGCCGAACGGACTGTAGAGCATGCGCTGTGCGGCCTCGATCCAGAATGAGGCCGGTTGCGTGGCCAGTTGCTGTTGCTGCTGATCGGTCAGCAGGAACAGTTTGTGCGGTTGGAATCGGGCCAGCCAGTCGGTCTCGACCCGGGCATCGGTGACGCTCGTTTGCAGCAGGTCGGGCCGGCCGGCCAGCACTGCGCGGTAGGCATCGGCAGCGCGGCGCGCGTCGGTCCAGCCGGCTGCGCCTACCAGCACGATCACGCGCTGCTGCGCCGTATCGACCATGTGCGAGAACGATTGCTGCAGTACCGGATCGCGCTGCTGCACCGGCAGCAAGGCCATGATGTCGGTGTCGGGCACGATGCGCTTGCCCAGCCAGAGATAGGCGTTATGCGCCAGCAGCAGGCTGACCACCAGCAGCCAGGCCAGAGCGAGGGATTTTCGGTTGATCAAAACAGCGCTGCCTCGTCGGCCTGCAGCGCGCCGGCACCGGTCTGGATCGCCGAGAACACGATGCGGGTCTGGTCGCCGCTGCCATCGACCAGCGTGATGTGCTGGACGCTCGCGGCAACCATCGAGCGTGATCGCGCCTATGGCTTTGGCCAGCGCCGGTTCGCGGGCCGTCAGCGCGACCTGCCAGCGGCCGGCATCGGCACTGCCCTCGACGACGAACAGGCTGTCGAGCTGCGACAGGTCACCAGCCAGCAGCGCGAACAGCACGCTGTTGATGCCGCGCACGGTCGGCTCCTGTCTGGCATCAAGCCGCATCGCTACGCGGCCGCCCTGAAAGTGCACGATTTCATCGCGGGTCAGGCGCAAGGTGCTTGGGAACGGTTGCACGGTGCGCCACAGCACACCCTTGCCGGCGACCACGCAAAAGCGGCCGTTCGAGGCCAGCGGCTTGCGCATGCCGGTCAGCTGGCGGGTCTGGTCGAAGCGGCCGCAGAGGATGTCGGGGCGGCTCAGCATGGACTGGATTTCGGCTATCGGTGCAGCGGCATTCACGCCACCGCAAACCAACAAGAGGATCAGCAGCAGGCGCTTCATGAAGGCAGCACTCCCAGTTTGTCGAGCAGCACGGCCGGCGAGGCAAAGCACATCTCGCCGCTACCGATATCGAGTGCGACTTGCGTGGTGCTGGCGCGATGCAGCCGCTTGCCGGTGACGGTATCGGTGATCAGGTAATCGATTTTGAGGCGGTGCTCGTACTCGACCAGATCGGCGCGCAGCGTCAGGCGCTGGCCGAAACGGGCGGCGCCGATGTAGCGCAACTGCATGTCGATGACCGGCCAGGCGTAGCCGGAATCGCGCATCTGTGGATAGTTGTAGTCGATCTTGTCGAGCAGCGCGCCGCGCACCACCTCGAGGTAGCCGACGTAATTGCCATGCCAGACGATCTCCATCGGATCGAGGTCGTAGAACTGGACCGTCATCTCGACTTCGGCCCACCAGCGACTGGGAGAGGATTGTCTACGCATACAGCGTCCATGCCTGGCTGCGGATGCGCTCGAGCAGGCGGCGCAGGTCGGGTTCAAGGCGGCGGTCTTCGGCCACCACGGCGATGTCCGCGCCGAGCTGCGCCATCATCTGCTGCAGCGGCGCTTCGGGTAGCGTGTCCGGTTGCAGTTTGCAGCGCAACCAGACGCCCTGATGGACCGTGATCAGCAGCGCCGCGACGACCTGCTCGGTCAGTTCGAGCACGCGCAGACAATCACGCGCGGCGATGGTGCCCATGCTGACCTTGTCCTGGTTGTGGCATTCGGTCGAGCGCGAAAACACCGAGGCCGGCATCGTCAATTTGAGGGCTTCGGCAGTCCAGGCCGAGGCGCTGATCTGCAGCGCTTTCAGGCCGTGGTTGATCGCCGCGCGCGGCCCTTCGGCACCGGACAGGTTGGCCGGCAAGCCGTGGTTGTAGCGGCTGTCGACCAGCAGCGCCATCTGGCGATCCAGCAGGTCGGCCAGATTGGCGACGGCGTTTTTCATGCTGTCCATCGCGAAGGCAATGTGGCCACCGTAAAAATGCCCGCCATGCAGTACCCGCTCGCCCTCGGCATCGATGATGGGATTGTCGTTGGCGCTGTTGAGTTCGTTCTCGATCGACTGCCGGAAGAACGGCAGCGCGTCGGTCAGCACGCCGATCACGTGCGGTGCGCAGCGGATCGAGTAGCGGTCCTGCAGGCGCTTGCCGTTGCGCTCGGCCGGCGCTTGCGATAAATCCTGACGCAACCAGCCGGCCACCTGCTGCATGCCGGCATGCGGCTTGACCGAAAACAGCGTCGCATCGAAGTGATGCGGATTGCCGTCGAGCGCGAACGAGGCCAGCGCGGTGATGCGGGTGCACAGCTGTGTCAGATAGGCGGCGCGGTCATACGCAAGGCAGGCCAGCGCAGTCATCGCGGCGGTGCCGTTCATGATCGCCAGCCCTTCTTTCGGACGCAGCCGCAGCGGCGTGATGCCGGCTTCGCGCAGTGCTTGCTCGGCCGGCACCTGCACGCCATCGCGCCAGACTTCGCGCTCGCCGCACAACACGGCGGCAAGGTAGGACAGCGGGGTCAGATCGCCGCTGGCACCGACCGAGCCTTCGGACGGAATCAGCGGCAACAGGTCGGCCACAAGGAGGCGCACGATCTGTTCGAGCAAGCCGACCGAGACGCCCGAGTAACCCTTGCACAGCGACGCCAGCCGCACTGCCATCACGGCACGGGTCTGCGCCGGCGTGAAGTACGCGCCCAGTCCGACGCCATGGAAGGTCACCAGATGATGCGGCAGTTCGGCCACCAGTTCCGGGGCGATCGCCACCGTGCACGAATCGCCGTAACCGGTCGTGACGCCATAGATCGCGCCATCTTCGCGCAGCAGGCGGTCCAGAAAATCCGCGCCGCGCGCGATGGCAGCGCGGAACTCCGGATCATCGGACAACGCGGCACGGGCGCGACCGCCGGCCAGCGCGACGATGTCGTCGATCGAGAGGTGGCCGCGATCAAAACGGATGACAAGTTCAGCGCGATGCATCGGCATTCTCCGTCGGGTGGTCTTGCCAGAAATCATAAAAATTGCACCACTGCAGCGGCGCGCGCCGGCAGTGGTGTTCGAGCCGCGCCGCGTACTGTCCTGCCAGCGTCGCCAGTGCGGCATCGCGCTCCTTGCGCGGCAGGCGCACGGCAGCACTGAACAATTCGATGTGGACTTCGGGACGGCCGGCGCGCTGCAGCGCAAACAGCAGGTAGACCGGGCATTGCAGCGCATGGGCCAGCACGTACGGACCGATAGGGAACGCGGCCGGCTGGCCGAAGAAATCGGCACTGGTGATGCGTGGTCCGGAGGCCACCGGCACACGGTCACCGGCAATCACAACCAGCTCGCCGCGGGCCATGCGTTCTGACAACAGCATCGCGGTGCCGATACTGACTTCGGTGACCTGCAGCAGATCGAGCTGGCTGCGCGGATCGAGCTGGCCGAGCATGCGGTTGAACGCCTGCGCATGGCGGGTGTGGACCAGCACCGTCATGCGCAGGCCGGCGTGCTGGCGCGACAGCACGCGGCACATGTCGAGGTTGCCCAGATGCGAGCAGATCAGCAGTGCACCGCGCCGTTGGCCGACCAATTGCTGCATCTGTCCGAGGCCGTGGTACTGCACGGCGCTGGCGTCGAAGTCGCCGCTCCACAGCAGCATCTTGTCGAGAATGGTTTCGGCGAACGCGCCGAAGTGACGTAGCACGCCGCCCCAGCCGGCATCGATACCGACGTGGCGCAAGTAGTCTTGCGAGGCCCGCCGCGCGGCGGGCCGGGTCAGCACGTACCAGAGCAGCACCGGATACAGCGCGCAGCGGAACGGCCAGCGCCCGAGCCAGCGGTGGACGCAAAACAGCAGGCGCATGCCGCTGGCGTAGCCGACTTCATTGATGCGCGACCAGTGGCGGGCGCTCATGATCGCCTCCAGCGCCGCCACAGCAGCACCGGCAAGCGGCGCAGCATGCCGAAGAACAGTGTCGTATGCATGCGCGTGATCAGCGCGTTGTCGTGCCAGAGCCGGAAGTGCGAGACGCCATCGCATGGATAACTGACCCGGGTCGGCTGGTTGAGCATGGCGATGCCGTCCCAGTGCAGCCGGACCAGGATTTCGGTGTCGAAATTCATGTGCTGGCCGAGCTGCAGGCGCTGCGCCAGTGCCAACACCGGCGCGACCGGATAGACCCGGAAGCCGCACATCGAATCGCGGATATCGAGCGACAGCGTGTTGATCCAGACCCAGACATGCGTCAGGTAGCGCGCCAGCAGGCGTCCCGTTGGCACCGATGCGTCATAGACCGGCGTGCCGATGATGACGGCATCCGGATGACGGACGGCCAGTTGCAGGAATAGCGGCAGGTCGGCGACGCGATGCTGGCCGTCGGCATCGATCTGCAGCACATGGGTATGGCCGGCGCTGGCGGCATGGGCAAAGCCGGTCAGCACCGCCGCGCCCTTGCCGCGATTGACGGCGTGGCGCAAGAGCGTGACTTGGCGTGGCGCGGCGGCAGCCAGCGCATCGAGCACTTGCGCGCAGCTGGCCCGGCTGCCGTCATCGACCAGCACGCAGCGGATGTCGTGCGTCAGCACCTCCGCCAGCACGGCGCCGATCGCGTGTTCGTGGTCGTACACCGGGATCACGACGCAGGGATGAAAGAGCGCGCTAGTCATCGGCCACCCCGGCGCTGAACAGCACGCGGCCGCTGGCATGCTGGCCATGCGCCGAAAAATACCGGAACGCCAGGCTACCCTTGTGCACGTCATGCAGCAGTTCCAGCGTGAACGGCGTGTCGGCGCCAATGACGCGCTGAAACTTCAGTGCGTGGATGCCGGCGAAGTCGGGCGGCAAGGCGAAGTAGCGGCGG
>AEPR01000296.1 GCA_000195205.2 Oxalobacteraceae bacterium IMCC9480
TTGGTCGGACGGATGGCACCGGCCGTGGAGACCGCATCGAGGATGTGCTGGAGCGAGCTGGCATTGCCCATGGCTGCACCGATCAGATCGGTCAGTTCGACCCAGAAATGGAACACATAGACGCATTGCGCCAGGATCAGGCCGAGATAAAGCGGTACTTGCAGCCAGCGCGTGGCAAAGATGAAATTGGACATGGCGCTGATGCGTTTTGGTACCGGGCTGATTTTCGACTCGTTGGAAGACATGTGGCACGGGCTCAGGGAGCAAGAATTTGGAAGTCGCATTTTACACGCGGTCCACAGGCGTAAGCTGTGCGGTGCTGTATCGTTCTTTCAATTCAGGTCCTGGAACGCAGGTAAGCCCGCATGTAAGGCTGAAGTAAGAGTGAGCGCTTATCTTTTCGGCAAACAAATTCTTTCAATTAGGGGACACGTAATGGCTGGCATCGAGACACTCAAGCAGGAAACCCGCATCTTCAATCCCTCCGACGCCTTCAAGGAAGCCGCTACCATTTCCGGTATGGAGGCCTACAACGCAATGTGCGCCGACGCCGAACAGGACTATGAAGGTTTCTGGGCCAGCCTGGCCCGCGAAAACCTGTCCTGGAAAAAGCCGTTCACGACTACCCTCGATGAATCCGATGCGCCGTTCTACAAATGGTTCGAAGACGGTTTGCTCAATGTCAGCTACAACTGCCTGGACCGTAACCTCGAGAACGGCAACGCCGACAAGCATGCGGTGATCTTCGAAGCCGATGGCGGTGCCGTCACCAAAATTACGTACCGCGAACTGCACCAGCAAGTCTGCAAATTCGCCAATGGCCTGAAATCGCTGGGCATCAAGAAGAGCGACCGCGTCGTGATCTACATGCCGATGTCAGTCGAAGGCATCGTCGCGATGCAGGCTTGTGCCCGCATCGGCGCGACGCACTCGGTGGTCTTTGGCGGCTTCAGCGCCAAGTCGCTGCAGGAACGCATCATCGATGCCGGTGCCGTCGCCGTCATCACCGCCGACCAGCAAGTCCGCGGCGGCAAGAACCTGCCACTGAAAGCCATCGTCGATGAAGCGCTGGCGCTCGGCGGCTGCGAAGCCGTTCGCAATGTCATCGTCTATCAGCGCACCAACGCCGACGTCGCCATGACCGCCGGTCGCGACCTCGTCATGAGTACGCTGGTTGCCGCGCAATCCGATGTCTGCGAACCGGAATGGGTCAGCGCCGAACATCCGCTGTTCATTCTCTACACCTCCGGTTCGACCGGTACGCCAAAAGGCGTTCAGCACTCGTCGGGCGGCTATCTGCTGTGGGCCATGCTGACCATGAAGTGGACCTTCGACATCAAGCCCGACGATATTTTCTGGTGCACCGCCGACATCGGCTGGGTCACCGGCCACACCTATATCGCCTACGGTCCGCTGGCTGTCGGTGCAACCGAAATCGTGTTCGAAGGCATCCCGACATTCCCGAACGCCGGCCGCTTCTGGGACATGATCGCGCGTCACAAGGCGACCATTTTCTACACCGCGCCTACCGCGATCCGCTCGCTGATCAAGGCCGCCGACGCCGACGAAAAAATCCATCCGGATCGCTATGACCTGTCCAGCCTGCGCCTGCTCGGCTCGGTCGGCGAGCCGATCAATCCGGAAGCCTGGATGTGGTACTACAAAAACATCGGCCGCGACAACTGCCCGATCGTCGACACCTTCTGGCAAACCGAAACCGGCGGCCACATGATCACACCGCTGCCGGGCGCGACACCGATGGTGCCGGGTTCGTGCACGCTGCCACTGCCGGGTATCACCGCCGCCATCGTTGATGAAACCGGTACCGACTTGCCGAACGGGCAGGGCGGCATCCTGGTCGTCAAACGTCCATGGCCATCGATGATCCGCACGATCTGGAATGATCCCGAGCGCTTCAAGAAAAGCTATTTCCCGGAAGAGCTGGGCGGCAAGACCTACCTGGCCGGCGACGGCGCAGTCCGCAATGCCGAGACCGGTTACTTCACCATTACCGGCCGTATCGACGATGTGCTGAACGTGTCCGGTCATCGCATGGGCACGATGGAAATCGAATCCGCGCTGGTGGCGCATCCGCTGGTGGCTGAAGCCGCCGTGGTTGGCAAGCCCGACGACACCACCGGCGAATCGATTTGCGCCTTTGTCGTGCTGAAGCGTTCGCGCCCGACCGGCGACGAAGCCAAGCAGATCGCTAAGGAATTGCGTGACTGGGTCGCCAAAGAAATCGGTCCTATCGCCAAACCAAAGGAAATCCGTTTCGGCGACAACCTGCCGAAGACCCGTTCCGGCAAGATCATGCGTCGTCTCTTGCGCTTGCTGGCCAAGGGTGAAGAAATCACGCAAGACATCTCGACACTGGAAAATCCGGCCATTCTGGATCAGTTGAAGGAAGCGCAGTAACACGATCCGGCCCTATCGGGCCGTGTCGCGCCGGAGATCACAGTTTATTTTGCTGGCATGTCGAAATCAGCGGCAGGTTCTGGTGTTTGAAGCCGATTTATTGCTATACTTCGGCGCTTCGCTGGATGGCTGGTCGGTCTGGTGAAAGTAATGCAGGAGAGGTGGATGAGCGGTTGAAGTCGCACGCCTGGAAAGCGTGTATAGGTTTATAGCCTATCGGGGGTTCGAATCCCCCTCTCTCCGCCAAGGATGTTGTTTAAAAAAAGCCGACTGATTCAGTCGGCTTTTTTGTTTTTTGTGGCTACGCGCGGGTACAGAAAACGCTCGTCAATTCCGGACCTTCGTCGGTCCATTCGCGTGGGCACGATAC
>AEPR01000295.1 GCA_000195205.2 Oxalobacteraceae bacterium IMCC9480
GATGCGTGAGCGCCTGCTGCAACAAGGCAGCGTCGTTGAACCAGTAAGCGAGTCGATCTTCCAGAAGCATACAATCCATTTCAGTCCGTACCACACCGGTTTATGCGGCCGGTTTCCTTGCGACGTCTTTCGCAGTCGTCGCCGAATAATCAATTAACAACCAGGTGGGCCCAATTAGCGGGATCTTTTTTTGATAGGCGACGTTGACGTCGAGCTGGTCGCCGTCTTTGACGACATCAAGATCTTTGCCGGAAATCGAATCAATGTAGCCGGCGCTTGCCTGACGGTCAAACGAGGCTCGAATTTCAATCGGGGTTGATCCACCGGCCTTGGCAGCAGCAATCGCTTTTTTGATCGACATGAACTCGATAAATGTCGGCACCACTTTCAATCCCAGTACGCCCACCACACCAGCCAGCGCAAGGATCACAATCAACCCAACCAGCGTCATGCCTTGCTGCTGTTTCGATGACTTTCTCTGCATGCTCTGCTCCTGTCGTCTGTAGGGATAGGCTAGTGAATACTGCCGATGCGCTTCAGATTACCAAAATTCATCCAGACGTAGAATGCTTTTCCGACGATGTTCTTATCTGGCACAAATCCCCAATAACGGCTGTCCGCGCTATTGTCGCGATTATCACCCATCATGAAGTAATGTCCAGCAGGCACGGTGCACGCAAACCCCTCTGAGTTATAAGTACACGCCTCGCGCATCGGATAATTATCTATATTGCTTAGCTCATTGGGCGCTTGCGGGTTGTTCAATATCTTGTGATCGCCAGTACCGAATTTTTCGACATATTGTTTTGAATACGTCAGGCGTTCTTCATCGAGATAATCCGGCAATGGTTCATAAGTCGCCGGCGTCCCATTAATAATCAATTGCTTGTTCTTGTAGACGACCCGGTCACCCGGCGTACCAACGACGCGCTTGATATAGTCAAGCGACATGTCTTTCGGATACTTGAAGACCATGACATCACCGCGTTGCGGATCGTTAATCTCGATAATTTTCTTGTTAATGAGCGGTAACCGGATGCCATAGGTGAATTTATTTACCAGAATCAGATCTCCCACCAGCAGAGTCGGCACCATTGATGGCGACGGTATCTTGAACGGCTCATACAAAAACGAGCGCAACACGAACACCAGCGCAATCACCGGGAAAAAGCTTCCCGAGTACTCTACCCACATCGGCTGTCGCAGCAGATCGGCTTCGAGTGCACGACGGCCTGATGTTTCGAGCTTGACGCCTTCGGCTTCCAGCTTTGCATTACGGGCATCGAACTCGCGCAGTGCCGCATCGGCTTTGACGCGGCGTTGCCTGGCCAGATAGAACACATCCAGAAACCAGACCACGCCAGAAATCACGGTGAGAACAAAAAGAATTAACGCGAAGTTGCCAAAAATTACCTGGAGGTTCATTTGTCGTCCACTTGTAGAATTGCCAGAAATGCCTCTTGCGGTATCTCAACCGAACCGACTTGTTTCATGCGCTTCTTGCCGGCCTTTTGCTTTTCAAGCAGTTTGCGCTTGCGGCTGATATCGCCACCGTAGCACTTGGCAAGCACGTTTTTACGCAAGGCCTTGACGTTCTCGCGCGAAATAATGTTTGCACCGATCGCAGCCTGGATGGCGACATCAAACATCTGGCGTGGAATGAGCTCACGCATTTTTGCAGCTACCGCACGGCCGCGATAATTACTATTACTGCGATGAACGATGATCGCCAGCGCATCGACTTTCTCGCTATTGATCAGCATGTCGACCTTGACCACATCAGCTGAGCGATACTCCTTGAACTCGTAATCCATCGACGCATAACCGCGCGATGTTGACTTGAGCTTGTCAAAAAAGTCGAGCACGATCTCGGCCATCGGCATTTCATAGGTCAGCTTGACTTGCTTGCCATGGTAATTCATGTCGATCTGCATGCCGCGCTTGCCGGTACACAGCGTAATCACCGCGCCAACATACTCTTGTGGCATGTACAGGTTGACCGTCACGATAGGCTCACGCACTTCCTCGATACGTGACGGGTCCGGCATTTTCGATGGGTTGTCGACCATCAGCAGCGTACCGTCGCGCAATACCACTTCATAGATCACGGTCGGAGCTGTTGTGATCAGGTCCATGTCGAACTCGCGTTCAAGCCGCTCCTGAACAATTTCCATGTGCAGCAAGCCGAGAAAGCCGCAGCGAAAACCGAAGCCAAGCGCTTGCGAGACTTCCGGCTCGTACTGGAGCGCCGCATCATTCAATTTCAGTTTCTCTAGCGAATCGCGCAGCGCGTCGTACTGATTTGCCTCCACAGGGAACAAACCGGCAAACACTTGCGGCTGCACTTCCTTGAAGCCTGGCAGTGGCTCTGCAGCGGGCCGACTGGCCAGCGTGATGGTGTCACCGACCTTTGCTGCCTTGAGTTCCTTGATACCCGCGATGATAAATCCCACCTGCCCGGCGGAGATGGTTTCCCGGGTTACCGACTTTGGCGTGAACACGCCGACGCTTTCCGTCAGATGCACCGATCCGTTGGCCATCAGCAAAATCTTATCTTTTGCGCGCAAGGTGCCGTTGAACACCCGCACCAGCATCACGACGCCAACATAATTATCGAACCATGAATCGACCAGCAAGGCCTGCAACGGTGCATCAGGATCGCCCTTCGGAGGCGGCACCTTGACGATCAGGGACTCCAGCACATCCTGCACCCCAAGACCACTTTTCGCCGAGCAGTGCACGGCTTCCGAGGCATCAATCCCGATGACCTCCTCGATTTCTGCGATAGCGTTATCGGGATCGGCTGACGGCAAATCGATCTTATTGAGTACCGGGACGACTTCGACACCAAGGTCGAGCGCGGTATAGCAATTGGCGACTGTCTGCGCTTCGACGCCTTGCGACGCATCAACCACTAGCAAAGCACCTTCGCAGGCCGACAAGGACCGGCTGACTTCGTAACTGAAGTCAACGTGCCCTGGCGTATCGATCAGGTTCAGGTTATACACTTTGCCATCGCGCGCCTTGTAAGACAGCGCGGCCGTTTGGGCCTTGATGGTAATGCCGCGCTCGCGCTCGATATCCATGGAATCGAGCACTTGTGCTTCCATTTCACGGTCTGACAAGCCACCACATAACTGAATAATGCGGTCGGCAAGCGTGGACTTGCCGTGGTCGATATGGGCGATGATAGAGAAATTGCGAATGTTGTTCATGGACTAAAGCGCGATTACAAAAAAGGCGCTCCGGACGAGGATGTGTTCCTCAGGCGAGCGCCTTGTTTCAGGAGGTTAAACAGCCCCGCATCTTACCGGATTCCAGAGGGGAACGCCCGCGAAATCCCTGCTGATAAGAATCCGCGATCCGGGGATGCAGATGAAGGAATACGGACCGGTAATTTCACGGCCTGAATGACTAGGGCTGCGCAGCAATGAATTGGGACAACCTTTCGGTATCCAGGAAGTAATGACCCAATTCTCTTTCAGGCCCGAGGTCGTGACGGCCTGTCAGTACCGGCACCAGTTCGTCGTATTTCTCCAGCAGGAGCGGATCTTCATCGACGTCGAAAACTGAAATGTCAGCCGCGAGCGTACCGAGTTCCGTGCGCAACGCAGTGAGCATGTCATCACACAGATGGCAGTAACTGCGCGAATACAAAATGAAGTGAATCAAGTGGTCCTTGTCAGCAAAGAGACAAGGCAGCTCCAAAGAGGCAACCGCCCTGCCCAAAAGACACTGCGTTATTGTGCGCCCGGGCGGATGGGGACGAACTGGGACGCATCGCCGCGACGGACGAGGATGACAGCCAATTTCTTCGAATCAAGTTTGGCGACAAGTCCGGCAAATTGCTTGGCGTCCTTGACGTCGGTATTGTTCAAACGGAGCACCACATCACCAGCACGCAGACCTGCCCGTGCGGCGGCACCTTCCGCGCCATCGACAACAACGCCACCATCCAATTTCAATTCTTTCTTTTGAGCATCTGAGAGCTCGCTCACTATCAGGCCGAGTGCATTGGCTGCTTGTTCAGCTTTGGGTTTTTTATCTTCCCGTTTCGCCACCTTCTCGGACTCCATTTCGGCAATCACGACCTTCAGGTCACGGCTAGCACCCTTGCGCCAAACCGATAGCACAGAGCTGCTGCCAGGCTTGGTATTCCCGACCAGCCGTGGCAGATCACTGGACCGGTCGATATTGACCCCGTTGAACTTAAGAATGATATCGCCAGCTTCCACGCCCGCTTTTTCGGCTGGACCTCCGGTTTCAACCCTTTGTACCAACGCGCCTTGTGCCTTGGTCAATCC
This sequence comes from Oxalobacteraceae bacterium IMCC9480, assembly GCA_000195205.2. Classification (GTDB taxonomy): domain Bacteria; phylum Pseudomonadota; class Gammaproteobacteria; order Burkholderiales; family Burkholderiaceae_D; genus Actimicrobium. Next base: position 4,305 of record AEPR01000295.1, read on the forward strand.
GAGTGACTCGGCAACATCTTTGGTCAGTTCACCGATTTGAACGCCAATGCGCCCGCGAGTAACTTTTCCGAATTGCTTGAGCTGATCAGAAACACGCATTGCCTCATCGATCGGAACCGCAAATGAAATGCCCATGTACCCACCCGATCGACTGTAGATCTGCGAGTTGATCCCAATGACTTCACCGCGCATGTTGATCAGCGGCCCGCCGGAGTTACCCGGATTAACAGCCACATCTGTCTGAATCAATGGTAAGTAATCACCGGTGTCGCGCGCCTTTGCGGAAACAATACCGGCTGTCACGGTGTTATCGAGACCAAACGGCGATCCGATTGCGATCACCCATTCGCCAACCCTGACCTTGTTCGAATCTCCCATCGCAAGGCGTGGAAGATTGGCCCCTTCGATCTTTACCAGCGCCACGTCGGTTCGCTTATCCGCACCAATAATCTTGGCCTTGAATTCGCGCTTGTCCGTCAAGGTCACATACACCTCGTCGGCACCGTCAACGACATGGGCATTGGTCATCACGTATCCGTCAGCGGAAATAATAAATCCTGAACCGACTCCCCGGGACACCTCTTCATCAGGCTGAGGAACCCCGGGACGCTTTGGTCGGGACGGACGATCCGGCTGCTGCTGACGCGGAGGCACTGGCACACCAAAGAAACGCTTGAAGAACTCCTGCATCTCTTCGTCGTCGACACCGGCGCCGCTCGCATTTGACTTCACTTTTTCTGTGGTGCGGATATTCACAACCGCAGGGCCGACTTTATCTACCATATCGGTAAAGTCCGGCAATCCCGCTACCGACGTTGCGGCACTTGCCGGGAGTGCTATAGCCGCTTGGGTAACAAATACCAATGCTGCGGACAAAGCCAGCGCATGCATTTTTCGTGCATTAAAAATAGGTAATTTCATGGAGTCGTTATCTAGTTTTGAATTCAATGGAGTTGGCAACTTGCTTGATCGCCGTTGCAGGTACTTCGCCGACAATAGTAAGCCAAAAGTCACCTTGTCGCTTACCAGTGATATTCATCGCGCCTTGCTGCATTGACCCTTCGGTTTTACTACGAGAACCAGGCTCGATAAAAACAGAGATAGCGGCCAATCCATCTGAAAATACTAATTGCATTAATTCGCGCTGTGAAGTGGATGCGCTTGTGCTGGTATTGGCGGGAATATCCTGAGCAGAAACATCCGAAACCACGCGCTTCAGTTCACGCACAAGCTTGAAGCCGGGTGGCACATTCCTGACCGACCAACCGGGCGTAACAATTGGCATCATCACACTGTGCTCGACGTGCCAGCCGTTCGTATTGAAGAAGCTTGGTTTGACCCGATTGCGATTGATATTCCCGATCTCAAGTTGAGTAAATGCTATCTGCTCAACAACGACATTATTTTCATTCATTGTCTGCGCACGCAACAACAGGCCTGTCGATTTTTCTGCCCAGAGTCT
>AEPR01000294.1 GCA_000195205.2 Oxalobacteraceae bacterium IMCC9480
TGCCCTTCGGTTATTGCACCCTACGACTGGTACTTGATCAGGCGGCGATCGTGCTGGGCGGGATGCCAATCGTGCGCGCATCGCACCAGCGCTTCCTGCAATGGCCGATGGACGAACTGGCCCGTTGGGCGATGGTGCAACTGGTGCGGATGGGGAGCGGCGGAAAAGCGCGGCGAATTCCTCATCAATCAGGATTGATGAATCGTATGCGCCGAAAGCAGGTTTTGATGTTGGACAAGATGCCGGGTAACGCTGAAGTCGAACCTCAAGGTATTGTGCTTCCAAAGAATTGAATGACGGAGTTCACGATGCCCTCGATCGTATTACGTAAAGTTGGCGGTTCCATCATGCTGGCAGTACCACCGGCTATCCTTGACCTGCTCCACCTGCATGCCGGTTCGACGGTCGATGTCGAAGTGGACGGTGGACAACTGATCGTACGTCCCCAAGTCCGCAGACGCTACACGCTGGCCGAATTACTGGCCGGGTCCGTCTGTTCCCGGCCCCGCTCTCTCGCGGACCAGGAGTGGATCGACACACCTGCGGTGGGACGCGAATTGTAAAGCGCTGTGATATTTACCCGGTGCGGCTTGATCGAGCGGAAGGTCGGGAGCAACAAAGCCATCGTCCTGTCCAGATTGTGCCGGACTTGCAGGCGCGTCACGGCAGGAAGGTCGATACGCTGCCGCCTGACATCCTCGAAGAAGTGATGGCCAGGCTGGTGCCCATTTTCGAGTGACGCGCACCCGGGGCACCACGCCTCCATCGCTACTTCATCTCGCCTTTCCCCATCACTTCCAGCAAGCGCATCGTCAGGTACAGACGCGGTGCCACGCTGTCCAGATCGACCCATTCATCGGTCGAATGAATCCGGTTGCCGACGATACCCATGCCGTCGAGTAAAACCAATTGTGTCGACAGCGTCGACACAATGCGCTCCCCGTAGTCCGCCCTGCCATCCCGAAGCACTTCTCGATGTATGTACGAACCGACACGCCGGTGACGACGTGTGCGACATACAGTCGCGCCTGTTCGATAAGGTGCTTTACTTCGACCAGCAGGGCTGACGGCACGGTCAGGCTGGCCATGCTTCGCGTCCCGCCAACGTGTGATTAACGACCAAGCCTTGATCGAAGACGTTGCATAGCCTCATCGGAACTCACCGCGACGACTGTCCCCGCTGGCATCCCGGCTTCGCGCCGGTCAGCCTCAAGCTCCCATGCGGCATCGATCTCCGGATCGTCATCAACGGGATCAAGGCTGGCAATGAGTCGCTGCAGAAGATGAGAGCGCTCGGACGGCGCCAGTTTCAGGACTTCCGATTCAAGCATTGCAAGATTGGCATGCATGGCGCAACTCCGGTGTCATTCACTTTGAGGACTGCAGCTTGCCACAGCAAATACAAACCTGTCCAACCGGTGATGCCGGGTGCGGTGACCTTTAAACGTCGTCGCCGCAATCACCTTTTCAATGTGAAGACGATCCTGCGCCGGATCCACTCCGCAACCTCCCCACAATCCCGCTCGGAAAAAAATACACCGACAAAATAAACAATATCCCCAGCCACAACAACCACCGATCCGGCGACAGCAGTGCCGACAGCAGCGGCACGCTTTCGGTCGCGCGCGCGGCCATGCCCATCAAATCCTGCAGGTAGCTTTGCGCCAGGATGAACAGCGTCGCGCCGCACACTGCGCCATACAGCGTGCCCATGCCGCCGATGACGACGATGAGCAGGATGTCGATCATGATCTCGAATGACAGCGAGGTATCGGCACCGTTGTAGCGCAGCCAGATCGCCAGCAGTGCGCCGGCCAGCGTCGCGAACAGAGCGGCCAGCACGTTCGAGAGCGTGCGGAAAACGACCGTGCGATAGCCGATCGCTTCAGCCCGGAAATCGTTTTCGCGGATCGCCTGCAGGACGCGGCCGAACGGCGAATTGACGATCCGCAGCAGCATCAGGAACAGCACGACAGTGCTGGCGAACAGCAGGTAATACGTCAGCAATCTTCCGTCGGGCGTGACACCGAACAGCGTCGATTCGCTGAACCGGAAGGCCGGGGTCAGCATCTCCGGTAACTTGAAACTGAGGCCGTCTTCGCCGCCGGTCAGTTCCGACAATTGCGAGGCCAGTGTCTGGAAAGCAGCGGCCACCGCAAGCGTGATCATCGCGTAGAAAATCGCCCGCACCCGCAACGAGAACAGCCCGATCAGCAACGACAGCACCAGCGACAGCAACAGCGCCGCGACTATGCCGACCCCGAGCGCGAGCCAGCCCGGCCCCATGCGCGTGCTGGCAATCGCAACGCCATACGCGCCGATACCAAAGAACATCGTATGGGCAAACGAGACGATGCCGGTGTAACCCAGCAGCAGGTCGTAGCTGGCCACCAGCACGATGAAGATCAGGATCTTGGCGGCGACATTGAGCGCTTTCGCACCCGGAAAAATGAATGGCGCAAACGCCAGCCCGAGTACGATCAGCAGCAGCAAGGCCGTCAGCCACCGGCTGCGCGGCAAGTCACCGGAAAGCAGGCGGCGGATCATCGCGAGGTCACCGGAAACAGCCCGCGCGGACGCCACAACAGGATCGCGCCCATCAGCAGGATGTTGGAAAAAAGCGCGACCTTGGGCACCAGGAAACCGGTGTAATTGGCCAGCAGGCCAACCAGCAGCGCACCCAGAAAACAGCCGCCGGTCGAGCCCAGTCCGCCGATGATGATGACGATGAAGATCAGCACATTGACCTGCGCGCCCATCTGCGGAATCACGTTTTGCTGGTACAGCCCCCACATCACGCCGCCCAGTCCGGCCAGGGCCGAGCCGACCACGAAGACGCCGACGAACAGCTGGCGGATGCGGTAGCCGAGGCTCTCGACCATCTCGCGATCCTGCACGCCGGCGCGGATCAGCAAACCGAGCTTGGTCCGATTAAGCACCAGCATCATCGCGCCGAATACCACCAGTCCGACCACCATCGCCAGCACGCGGTATTTTTCGATCGCCGCATCACCGACGATCAATGCACCGCGCAGCGCGGCCGGCAAGGGCAAGGCGATCTGCTGCGCGCCCCAGATGACCTTGATCAGTTCTTCGCCGACGACCATGCCGCCCATCGTGATCAGGATCTGCTTCAGATGCTGGCCATACACGCGCCGCACGATGACGCGCTCGAACACGAAACCCACCGCGCCGGCGGCCAGCATGGCTGCAATCATCGCCAGCGCCAGCGCCGACAAGTTCAGGCCGAGGTGGTCCGCATTGACCCACTCGGGCAACGCGCCCAGCACCGACACGGCGACAAACGCACCAAGCGCGATGAAGACGCCGTGGCCGAAATTGAGCACATCCATCAAACCGAAAATCAGCGTCAGGCCGGAGGCAATAATGAAGATGATCATGCCCATCGCGAGGCCGGCGGCAGTCAGCGTGATCCAGGTCGGCAGCGAGCCGACCAGTGGCAACGCCACCAGGGCCAGCACCGGCACCAGCAACAGCGGAATCAAAGCAGGTCGAACTATCATCACGTTCCTCTGAAAAACATCCTGCGTAGGGTGGGCACGGGGTCATCGTGCCCA
>AEPR01000293.1 GCA_000195205.2 Oxalobacteraceae bacterium IMCC9480
GTGACGGCTGTAACGGGATCAGCCACAACAGTATTTTGTGTCAATTCGGGGAGTGCAGCACTGGTCTGCTGAATAACCGCCGGATGGGCTTGCGCGTAACTTGAAATTGGACTGAGGCTCATGATGCAGTTCCTTCAGTGGCAAGACGGAAAGCAGGCATCTGCTTTCCGTCCGGTTGGAATGATTCGAAATGGGATCATTCACTTGCTACATTTTTTCGCTACTCCCGATCTTAGCGCAGCAGAGCAAGTACACCGTTTGGCAACGAGTTAGCCTGGGCCAAAATAGCTGTACCAGCTTGCTGCAGGATTTGACCACGGGTCAGACTGGCGGTTTCTGCAGCAAAATCGGTATCTTCAATCCGGCTACGTGATGCAGACAAGTTTTCTGTCGTGGTTTGCAGGCTGGTAATTGCAGAAGCAAAACGGTTTTGATAGGCACCGAGTGACGCGCGCGAGCTGTTGATTGTTGCCAAAGCCGAATCGAGTGAAGCAATTGCTGTTTGCGCACCGGCGACGGTGGAAATGTTCAACGCCGATACTGCGGTGCCTGTCGCCGACGCGGCTTTTGAGCCAACGGAAATACCCAGGTTTGCGGCACCTGTTGTACTGCCGCCGTCAGCGATGGTAAAGCCCGTTGATGCTGTCGATGTCAGTGTCAGAGTTCCCGAATAAGTACCTGCGGTGAGGCCAGTGTTCGCTGCCGTTGCGGAAGTACCCAGGGTGACATCAATGTTTCGTCCATCTGCAGCCGTGAGTGTAAGAGCGGCACCTGTAAGTGATGCCGTAACACCTGTCGCTGCAGACTTTGCATTGATTGCGGCCTGTACAGTAGCAGCTTGCGTGGCTGCATTGGTGCCGCCGGCTGTT
>AEPR01000292.1 GCA_000195205.2 Oxalobacteraceae bacterium IMCC9480
ATGTCGCACGAATTGCGCACGCCGCTCAACAGCTCGCTGATCCTGGCCCGGCTGCTGGCCGACAACCGCTCCGGCAATCTCAATGACGAGCAGATCCGGTTTGCTGAAACGATTTATTCGGCCGGCAATGACTTGCTCGACCTGATCAATGACATCCTCGATATTTCAAAAGTCGAAGCCGGCAAGCTCGAACTGGCGCCGGATGTGATTCCGCTGGAGCAGCTGATGGCGTCCTTGCGGATGACCTTCGAACCGATGACCCGCCAGAAGCAGCTGGGGTTTTCGGCCCAGCTCGCGGCCGATGCGCCGGCCAGTTTTTTTGCCGATCGCCAGCGCGTCGAGCAAATCCTCAAGAATCTGTTGTCGAATGCGATCAAGTTCACCGGGACCGGGCAGGTCGGGCTGACGGTGTGCCAGCAGGCCGACGGCAGGGTGGCGTTTGCCGTCAGCGATTCCGGCATCGGTATTGCTGCCGACCAGCAGGAAGTCATTTTCGAGGCGTTCCGGCAAGCCGATGGTACGACCAGCCGGCGCTACGGCGGCACCGGACTGGGACTGTCGATTTCACGCGATCTTGCTGCACTGCTGGGCGGCGAAATCACGCTGGCCAGCGTGGCCGGCGAGGGCAGTACCTTCACGCTTGTGTTGCCGGCGATGGCGACGCTGGCGCCTGTGGCCGAGCCGGTCACGGTGCTGCGGCCGGCAGCGGCAGTCGCCGCCGCGCCGGCTGCGCCGCCGGCACCGCTGGCCGCTTTCAGCGATGACCGCCAGCACCTGTTTAGTGATGGCCGCACGCTGCTGGTGATCGAAGACGATGCCGATTTTGCGCGCATCCTGTTCGACCTGGCGCATGACATGCAGTACCAGTGTCTGGTGACGCACGGCGCGACCGAGGGCCTGGAAATGGCCGGTTCTTTTCTGCCCGATGCCGTCCTGCTGGACCTCGGTTTGCCGGATGGTTCCGGCATGGCGGTGCTGCAATGCCTGAAGGCGGATCCGGCCACGCGGCATATTCCGGTTCACATTATTTCGGGTTCCGATCGCGCCCGCGCGGCGCTGCAGCAGGGCGCTGCCGGTTACGTGACCAAGCCGGCCACGCGGGCGCGGCTCGAACAGATCTTCACGCAGATCGACGGGCAGACCACGCAAACCGTCAAGCGCGTGCTGCTGGTCGAGGACGACGTGCGCCAGCGCGAAAGCATGGTCCATCTGATCGGTGACGACGATGTCGAAATCACCGCGGTGGCGTCCGGCGAAGAAGCGATGGCCTTACTGCACAGCGTCACGTACGACTGCATGATCATCGACCTGTCGCTGCCCGACATGCAGGGCCACGAACTGTTGCAGCGCATGGGCACCGACCTGATCAGCGCCTTCCCGCCGGTGATTGTCTACACCGGCCGCAACCTCACGCGCGAGGAAGAAACCAGCCTGCAAAAGTATTCGCGCTCCATCATCATCAAGGGCGCGCGCTCGCCCGAACGCCTGCTCGACGAAGTCACGCTATTTCTGCACAAGGTCGAATCCGAACTGTCGCTGGAACGTCAGGGCATGCTCAGGGCGGCGCGCAGCCGCGATCGTGTCTTCGAGGGACGGCGCGTGCTGCTGGTTGATGACGATGTCCGGAATATTTTCTCGATGACCAGCGCGCTCGAACATCAGGGCCTGGAGGTGGTGGTCGGCCGCAACGGCTTCGAAGCGATCAGCCAGCTCGAGCTGATTGGCGACATCGACCTGGTCCTGATGGACGTGATGATGCCGGGCATGGACGGCCTCGAAGCGACCCGTCGCATCCGCGCCGACACACGCTTTCGCAACCTGCCGATCATCGCGATCACGGCCAAGGCGATGAAGGATGACCAGGAACACTGCATCAGCGCCGGTGCCTCGGATTACCTGGCCAAGCCGGTTGACCTGAGCCGCCTGTATTCGCTGCTGCGGGTCTGGCTGCCGAACATGGAGCGTCTGTGATGCCTGCGCTATCGACCAGCGACATCGAAATCCGCCTGCTCATCGAGGCGATTTATCTGCGCTACAACTATGACTTCCGAGATTATTCGGCCGCATCGCAGGCGCGGCGCATCCTGCATGCGGTCACGCAGATGGAGTGCGCGACGGTGTCCGAGCTGCAGTCGCGCGTGCTGCACGACGCCGATGCCTTTGCCCGCCTGCTGCAATTCCTGACGATCCCGACCAGCGAAATGTTCCGCGATCCGGCGTATTTTCTGGCGCTGCGCGAACAGGTCGTGCCCTTCCTGAAGACCTATCCGTCACTGAAGATCTGGATTGCCGGTTGCAGCACCGGCGAAGAAGTCGTCTCGATGGCCATCCTGCTGCATGAAGAAGGCTTGCTGGAACGCTGCATCGTGTACGCCACCGACATCAATCCGCAATCGCTGGAACGGGCCCGCAAAGGCGTGTATCCGCTTGACCGGATGGATGACTACGCGCTGAGCTATCAGCAGGCAGGCGGTCGTGCCAGGCTGTCGGATTACTACACGGCGGCGTATGGGGCGGCGCTGTTCGACCGGTCGCTGTTCGAGCGCATCAGTTTTTCGGATCACAGTCTGGCCACCGACAGCGTGTTTTCTGAGACTCATCTGGTGTGCTGTCGCAACGTGCTGATCTACTTCAACCGCGGCTTGCAGGAGCGCGCACTCGGGCTGTTCCACGAGTCCTTGTGCCATCGCGGATTTCTGGGGCTAGGCAGCAAGGAAAGTGTCGACTTTTCCGGCCATGCCAACCTGTTCGAACCGCTCGCCAGGAGCGAGCGCATCTACCGCAAGAGTTCACCGGAGAAGGCGCAATGACGAGCATCGCCGGCATCAAGGTACTGATCGTCGACGACCTGCCGGAGAACCTGCTGGCGCTGTCGAAAATCATCGAGCAGGACGACCGCATCATCTATCAGGCGCGTTCCGGTGTAGCCGCGCTGGCACTGCTGCTCGAGCACGAATTTGCACTGGCCATCCTCGATGTGATGATGCCGGGGATGGATGGCTTCGAGCTGGCGGAGCTGATGCGCGGTACCGAACGCACGCGCGCCATCCCTATCGTCTTCGTCAGCGCGGCCGGCAAGGAACTCAACCATGCGTTCAAGGGCTACGAGACCGGTGCGGTGGATTTTTTGTACAAGCCGCTCGACATCGCCGCCGTGCAAAGCAAGGTCAATGTGTTTGTGGCGATGCGCCGGCAGCAGGATGAAATGACGCGCCAGGTCGAGGCGCTCGAACAAAGCCAGCGTGAACTGCTGGCCATGAAAGAAGAGCTGCGCTACTCGCTGCAACTGCGCGACGACTTCATGTCGATGGTCGCGCATGAACTGCGCACGCCGCTCAACACCCTGCTGCTGGAAACCCAGTTGCGCAGCATGCAGCTCGATCGTGGCAACGCCGAAGCCTTTGTACCCGACCAGTTGCGGCGCATGGTGGCGCGCGACGGCCGCCAGATCAAGAGCATGATCCGGCTGATCGACGACATGGTCGACGTCTCGCGCATCCGCAGCGGCAAGCTATCGATTCGCGCGACGGCGGTCGATCTGTCGGTGCTGCTGCAGCAAGTCATCAGCGACCTCGGGCCGCAGGCCGAGGTCGCCGGCAGTCCCATCACCTTGCAGGCGAGCGGGGAGATGATCTGCGGCAGCTGGGACGATTTCCGCGTCGAGCAAATCATCATCAATCTGCTGACCAATGCGCTGCGCTACGGCGCACGCAAGCCGGTCGAAGTGAGCTTGTCCGCCGAACCCGGTCATGCTGTCATCACCGTGCGCGATCACGGTGGCGGCATTGCACCCGAGGACCGGGAGCGCATCTTTGCCCCGTTCGAGCGGGTCGGCACGAACACCGTGCGCGAGGGTCTTGGACTGGGTTTGTACATCGCGCGGCAGCTGGCTCAAGCGCACGGCGGCACACTCGAGGTCGCCGGTGTCGAGGGCGACGGTGCGCTGTTCGCGCTGAGCTTGCCGATGCCGGCCTGACGGCACGGGCGCGTTCTGGTGATGCCGGTTATATCCAACGTCCG
>AEPR01000291.1 GCA_000195205.2 Oxalobacteraceae bacterium IMCC9480
CACAGGGTTATCGTGCCCACGCGCGCGTACCGAAAACGGTTTGCACTGATTACATTTTCCGGTGCGCTCGCGTGGGCACGGTGAAGCTGTGCCCACCCTACGTCGTCAGCCCTGCACTCCGAACTGCAATGCCGCCAGGCTCGCATACAAGCCATCGAGCGCGACCAGTTCGGCGTGGGTGCCCATCTCGACGATTTGTCCATGCTCGAGCACGACGATGCGGTCGGCCCGCTTGACGGTCGCCAGTCGATGCGCAATCACCACCGTGGTCCGCCCGACCATTGCCGCTTCCAGTGCGCTTTGCACCAGCCGTTCGGATTCGGCATCGAGCGGACTGGTGGCTTCGTCGAGCAAGAGCAGCGGCGGGTTTTTCAGCATGGCGCGGGCGATGGCGATGCGCTGGCGCTGGCCGCCGGACAGGCGCACGCCGCGTTCGCCGAGGAAGGATTGATAGCCTTCCGGCAGGAGTTCGATGAACTCGTGCGCAGCAGCCATTTTGGCGGCGGCAATGACCTCGTCGTCGGTGGCACCGGCGCGGCCGTAGCGAATGTTTTCCATCGCATTGGCCGAAAACACCACGGTGTCCTGCGGCACGATGCCGATGGCTTCGCGCAGCGTATGCAGATCGAGTTCGGTGATATCGACACCATCGAGCAGGATGCTGCCCTGCTGCGGATCGTACAGGCGCAACAGCATCTGGAACAGCGTGCTCTTGCCGGCACCGGAAGGACCGACGATGGCGATGGTTTCGCCGGCTGGAATGGTCAGCGACAGGTGCGCCAGCGCGGGACTGTCCGGACGCGACGGATAGTGGAAGGTGATGTCTTTCAAGCTCAGCGTGGCACCGCCGGCACTATGCTGTGGCAGGGGTTTCGGCACGGCAGGCGACTGGATTGGTGACTCTTCGGCCAGCAATTCGAGCAGGCGCTCGGTAGCACCGGCGGCGCGCTGCGCTTCGCCCAGCACCTCGGATAACGCACCGATCGAGCCGGCGACGATGGCCGCATACAGGATGAACTGGCCGAGCGATCCGCCGGTCATCGTGCCCTCGATGACCGCATGGGCCCCCAGCCACAGCACGAACACGATCGCGCCGAACACCAGCAGGATCGCAATCATCGTCAGCAGCGAGCGCGCACGGATGCGCCGCATCGCCGTCACGAAGGCGTCTTCGACGAGCTTGCTGAAGCGCTGCGATTCGATTTTTTCATGCGTGAAGGCTTGTACGGTCGGCATTGCATTGAGGATTTCGCCGGCCATCGCCGAGGCATCGGCAATGCGATCCTGGGTATCGCGCGACAGCTTGCGCACGCGCCGGCCGAAAATCACGATCGGTGCGACCACCAGAAACAGCGCGCCGAAAATGATCGCCGTCAGCTTCACGCTGGTGATGAACAGCATCACCATGCCGCCGAAAAACAGCAGCACATTGCGCAAGGCCATCGAGATACTGGTACCGACCACCGACTGGATCAGCGTGGTGTCGGTGGTCAGGCGCGACAGCACTTCGCCCCTCTGGGTGGTCTCGAAAAATTTCGGGCTTTGCGTCACGACATGCGCGTAGACCGCGCTGCGGATGTCGGCCGGGACGCGTTCGCCCAGCCACGACACCATGTAAAAACGCGCCGCCGTCGCGATGGCCAGCACGCTCGCCACACCAAACAGCGCCAGGAAATACAGGTTGATGTGGTCGGCACTCTTGTCGCCGTTGCCACCGAAACCGAGGTCGATCATCTGCTTGAACGCATACGGCACCGCCAGTGTCGCGCAGGCGGCGACCAGCAAGGCCAGGCCGGCCAGCAGGAACTGGCGCAGATAGGGTTTCAGGAAAGGCAGGAGTTCGGCCAGCGTGGCGAGGCTGGCTTTTTTGGCGACAGCGGTTTGCGGGGATTTGGCAGGTTTTGCGGCTTGCTCAGTGTTGGTCTGGGTGGTCATAGTTTCAAAGGTTTTACGTAGCCGGTCATTTCCAGGTAACCGCGGCCTGCGGGTTGCCCTGCGCGCAGAATCGTCACACCACCTTCCCAGTACACCGAGCCGGTCGACTGGCGCGAATCGAGTTCCTGATCATCTTGCAGCGGGATCAGTTGCCAGGTCGTGCTGCCGGTCGTGATCCGTGTCGCCACGGGATACGACGCGTTGGTGCGCGGCGAGCGCCAGTGGCGCTGCGGCGCGAAGTGTACTTGGTCCGGCGTGAACTGCGTGACGACACCGGATTTGTCGCGCAATGCAGCGTGGGCCCAGAGTTTATCACCCTGCCTGTTGCGAATCTGGAAAGCCATCAATGCGCCGCCATCATCGAGGTTGGCACCGAGCCAGTCCCAGCCGCTGGCATCGGCATCGAGCACGCTGGTCGACCATTCATGATCGAGCCACGCGGTGCCGGTGATGGCCACCGGCGCGCCGTTGCGGGCGAGCTGGCCGCTGACCTGCAATTGCGGCTGGCTGTAGTAATAGCTGGCCTGTTCGATGCGCGGCCCCTTGCGCGAAAAACCGCCATCGCCTTGCACCAGCGGTGGCTGGGTCGGCACCAGCGAGAGCTTCAGCGTGAAGTCACGGGCGGTGATCCTTGCTTCGTAACTGCCGTCGGCATGCCGCAGCAAGTGCCAGTCATCGAGCAGGATGTCGGTGTTGCCTTCGCGGGCGTAGGCCAGCCCGAAGCCGGCGCGCGCCGTGCGCTGGTCGTGCACCAGCTTGCCAACAGCGGGATCGGACAAGGCCGCATGCGCGATGATCAGCTGCGACGGCGCGAACGCGCTCGGGTTGCTGCGGTCATGCCCGGTGGCCGAGCGGAAGAAGGTGATCTGGAAACCGAGCGGCTTCTTGTCCGGCGTTTCGATCCAGCCGGTCGCGTACCACCATTCGGTGCGGAACTCCGGATGCGCTCCGAAGTCGGCGGGGAATTGCAGCGGTACGTCCGGCTTGACGGTGGCGAACACCGGCGCTGCAGCGTGGGCCCAGCCGCACAAGGCCAGCAGCACAATGAGCCAGCGCATCACCAGTCCTCCCGCACGGCGCGGATGGCATCACCGGCCACCGCACGCGAACCGGCGATGACGGCTGTCGCCGCCGACGACACCAGCAGCAAACCGGCCACCGATCCCAGCATGATCCAGGGCATGTGCAATTGCATACTCCAATGAAAAGATTGCGGATTGACGATGAAGATCAGTACCAGGCTGATAACCCAGCCGAGCACGAAGCCGACCGCAATGCCGACCCCGGTCAGCAAGCCGCCTTCAATGCCGAGCACCAGCAGGATCTGCCGGCGTGTGACACCGACATGGCGCAACATGCCGAACTCCTTGGCGCGTGCCAGTGTCTGCGCCGAAAAAGTCGCCGCCACGCCGAACAGGCCGATGACGATGGCGACCACTTCGAGCAAGTAGGTCACCGCGAAACTGCGGTCGAAAATTGTCAGGCTGAGGGCGCGGATTTCACCGGGATCGGAAAATTCGACAGCACTGCCGAACGGCAGCGCCCGGAAATCGCGGATCACTTGTGCCGTCGTCACGCCGGGCTGAAAGAACAGCGCGGCATCGCTGACATCGAGGTCCCCTGTCACTCGCTGGTAATCAGCCAGCCGGATTTGCACCGCACCCGACTGCCGCGCGTAGTCGCGCCAGACCCCGACCACCTTGAACGGTGGCGCGTTGGCTCCCAGCGGCAGCGTCACTTGCTGGCCGACCCGATAGCCGTACAAGTCCAGCATCGCTTCCGACGCCCACAGCGGCAGTACCCCGGCCGGCAGTTGCGTCGCATCGATGACATCCTCGGTCAGCGGCAGGGTGCTGCCTGGATTGGCGGCATCGATAGGACGCGCCAGCAAGACCACGGCCGGACGGGTGGGCTCCAGCGTCAGCGGCAGCGTGCGTAAAAATTCAGCACGCTGCACGCCGGGGAGGGCGCTGACCAGGCGCTGTTCGGCCGGCTTCATCGCGCCGGTGTCGCCACTGCTTGCCGAGCGCACGTACAGATTCGCCGACAGCAATTGCACCAGCCAGTCATCGACCGAGACCCGGAAACTCGACACCATGATCGCCATCGCCACCATCAGGCTGAAGCTCGACAGCACGCCGCCCAGCGCAATCGAAGCCTGGTTAGGCGCGTTGGCCAGGCGGGCCAGCGCCAGCATCGTGACCGGCTGGCGTTGTCCGTGCCGGCTCAGCGCCGCAAACACCAGCGCGGCGCAACGCGGCATCAAAGCGATCCCGCCGACCAGCAGCAAGGCCACCGCCAGATAACCGAACAGCGGCAGTTCGAACACCGGCGGCAAGGTCGTCAGCAGCGCCGCCAGCAGCAGGCAGGCCAGCGCCGGCCACGGCGTCGACAGGCGCGACAGGGCGACGTCTTCGCTGCCGGATTTGAGTGCCGGGGCCGGTTGCGCACGGGCTGCTTCGAGTGCCGGCGCAAGACTGCCGAGCAGCGCAATGCCGGTGCCAAGCACGAAGAAAATACTCGCTGTTACCCAATTCAATTGCACGCTCGGCCGGATGCCAGGGAAGTAGCCGCCACCCAGATCGCCACCAAAAAACCGCAGCGCCAGCGCCGCCAGCACGTAGCCGCCAACCAGCCCGACCAGCGAGCCGAGTGCGCCCAGCAAGCCACCCTCGAGCAATACTTGCCGCAGCAGCAGGCCGCGGGTCAGGCCGATCACCCGCAGCAACGCGAACTGCGAGCGGCGTCGCAGCACCGACAGCGCTTGCGTCGAAAACACCAGGAACGCGCCGGTGAACAGCGCCACCAGCGCCAGCACGTTCAGGTTGACCCGGTAGGCGCGCGACATGTTGGCGCTACGCGCTTGCTGGTCGGCGCTCTCGGTCACTAGCAGCGCCGGAAATTCTTTGGACAAGGCGCTGCGAAAGGCCGCGCGCGAGACACCAGTGGCCAGCTTCAGATCGATCCGCGACAGCTTGCCGAGTCGCTCGAAACGCCACTGCGCCGCCGCGATATCCATCACCGCAATGCGTTGGCCGGGGCGCGCACGGACGATGCCGCCGGCTACGCGCAAGCCGACCGTGCCGGTGCCGTTTTGCAGTTGCAGGGTGTCGCCCACCTTGACCTTGAGCCAGTCCTGCGCTGCCGGCGACAGGAAGATCGTGTCATCGGCCAGCGTGTCGAATGGCTGCTCGGCAGACGGCACGCCGAGCAGATCGGGAGCGAGGGCGGAGGCGCGGAACAGGTCGATGCCGAGGATCTTCAGCGCGCCGCGCTGGCCTGGAATGGTGGCATCGATTTCCAGCACCGGATTGGCCAGCACGACACCGTCATGGCGCGTCAGTTGCGGATAGACTTTTTCATCGAACAGCGGTTGCGCGCCGCGCACCTGCAAGTCCGACTGGCCGGTCAGGCTGCGCGCGGCAGCCGAAAATTCATTGAAGGCCGCGCCATTGATCAGGTCGATCGCAAAGCCCAGCCCGACGCCGAGTGCGATCGCCGCAATCGCCGCCAGTGCGCGCCACGGATGCGCGCGCCATTCGCCGAACACCAGCCAGCGCGTGAGCAGCGCGATCATGCCGCCGGTAGCGGATGCAAGCCGGCGCTGGTCAGGATCAGGGTGCGGTCGGCAGTCGCAGCGGCCGCCAGCGAATGCGTGACCATGATGGCCGAGGCACCGTTGGCCTTGATCTCGGCGCGCAGCAAGTGCAGCACGTCGGCGGCGGTGTCGGGGTCGAGGTTGCCGGTCGGTTCATCGGCCAGGATCAGGGTCGGCCTATGCACCAGCGCGCGCGCAATGGCGACGCGCTGCATTTCGCCACCCGACAGCTGACGGGGAAAATCATTGCCGCGTCCGCGCAGGCCGACCTTGTCGAGCATCTCGGTAGCGCGCGCCAGCGACGCGCCATTGAGCAGCAGCGGTAAGCCGACATTTTGTGCCAGCGTCAGGTGCGGCAAGATATGGAAGGCCTGAAAAATGAAGCCGAGTTTTTCGCGTCGCAGGCGGGTCGCATCATCGTCGCTCAGGCCCGAAATCGGCACGCCATCGAGCAGCACGCTGCCGCTGTCGGGCATATCCAGGCCGGCGATCAGGTTGAGCAGCGTCGATTTGCCGACGCCGGATTCGCCCATGATGGCGATGTATTCACCGGGCTGCAGCATGAAGTCCAGCTGCGCGAGGACCACGCGACCATTGCCGTAGGCCTTGCGCACGGCGCGGCATTCGAGTGCTGCCGGTGTCGCGGGGGATGTCATTTCCATCCGACCACCCACACGGTGGCATTGTCGAGCTCGCGCCAGGAAATAGTTTCAGTGCGTTGGGAATGGACGGCCTGCAAGTCGACCTGCGTGATCGGCGAGCCATCTTCGGGCACGATCACGCGCGACACCAGAAAATGTTTTTCGCGATTGACCGGTGTCAAGGCAGTCCACTTTGAAAGAAGGAGTTTTTTGGGCGAGATCGTCATGCGGTGATTTTTTGGTGGGTAAGCTAAACTTGCGCCAGTTTAGTGTGGATTGCAAAACGAGGTTGGTGCGCTGAGCGCGACCGCAATCCACGACCGCCCAGTCAATTTATTTCTTCAGGGAACACCATGGATCGCCGTACCTTCCTTAAAACTACCGCTATT
>AEPR01000290.1 GCA_000195205.2 Oxalobacteraceae bacterium IMCC9480
CCTGACCCCGCCGCTGCCCGGCGAAAAAGTCGAAACCATGATGGTGCGCTTCCGTACCGTCGGCGACATCTCGTGCACCTGCCCGGTAGCCTCGGACGCCGACACCGTAGACGCGATCATCGCTGAAACCGCAGTGACGCAAATCACCGAACGCGGCGCGACACGGATGGACGACCAGACCTCGGAAGCCTCGATGGAAAAACGTAAAAAAGAAGGATATTTCTGATGAATGCCGCAGTCGCTCCAGCTACGCCAACCACAACACACAACGCCGAACGCGGCCTGCTGCGCTTCATTACCGCCGGCTCGGTCGACGATGGCAAGAGCACGCTGATCGGCCGCCTGCTGTTCGACAGCAAAGGCATCTTTGCCGACCAGCTCGATGCGATGTCACGCGCCAAGCACAAGCGCACCGTCGGCGACACCATCGACCTGTCGCTGCTGACCGATGGCCTCGAAGCAGAACGCGAGCAAGGCATCACGATCGATGTCGCGTACCGTTATTTCGCCACACCCAAGCGCAAGTTCATCATCGCCGATACCCCGGGCCACGAGCAGTACACCCGCAACATGGTCACCGGTGCGTCGACTGCCGACGCAGTGATCATCCTGATCGATGTCTCGAAAGTGAAGCTCGGTGATGACGGCAGCGTGGAATTGCTGATCCAGACCAAGCGCCATTCGACCATCGCCCATCTGCTGCGCATCGAGCACATCGTCGTCGCCGTCAACAAGATGGACCTAGTCAATTACGACCAGAAAGTCTATGACCGCATCGTCGCTGCCTACATGGAATTCGCTGCCACGCTGGGCCTGAAAGACATCAAGCCGATTCCGCTGTCGGCACTGGCCGGCGACAACGTCGTCACTGCCAGCGACAAGCTGTCGTGGTACCAGGGTCCGACGCTGATCGACCTGCTCGAATCATTGAGCGTCTACGATGAATCGCACGACGAGCCATTGCGCTTTCCAGTGCAACTGGTGGCGCGTCATGCCGGTCATGAAGCCAACGATTTCCGTGGCTACATGGGTCGCATCGAAGCCGGCAAGGTCAGCGTCGGCGACAAGCTGACCGTGCAACCGGGTGGCCAGAGTGCAACCGTGAAAGACATCGTCACGCTCGACGGCTCACTCACGACCGCCGTGGTCGGTCAATCGATCACGCTGC